>NZ_BAABEY010000027.1:0-1156 GCF_039540405.1 Ravibacter arvi | reverse complement strand
CGACGGACTGGGCAGGCCCCTGCAGCAGGTTTCCGCCTACACCAGCCCCGTTTTTACCGGCGGAAAACCGGCTGACCTGATTACCCATACCGAGTATGATGCCTACGGAAGGGTCTCAAAGGTCTACCTGCCTTACCCGCACAGCGGCGGAAACGCGGCCTATCAGAGTACAGCGCCCACAGCGGCAAACAGCTACTACAATTCAGCCGATTTTACAGAAGCCAACAGCCGGGGATATGCCCTGACCGAATACGAGGCCTCGCCCCTGAACAGGGTCACCAAACAATATGCCGGCGGAACCGACAAGGCCGTTGAGTTCCTCTACGGGGTGAACGGCAGTAATGACGTGAAGCTCTATACCGTGTCGGGCAATACCTTGAACCAGTCCTCCTACTATGCCGCTAACCAGCTCAGCTATGTGGAGACCAAAGACGAAAACCAGAACAGGACCCGGGAATACAAAGACAAACAGGGGTTGGTGGTCCTCAGGCGGGCGTATGTGGATAAAGATAACAACAACAGCAACCTGGATACCTACTACGTCTATGACGACCTGGACCGCATCAGGTTTGTGCTCCAGCCCTCCTACCAGGACAATGCCTCCGCCGAACGTTACTTCTACTACGAATACAACGACAGGGGGCTGTTGGTCAAAAAAAAGGTCCCCGGCGCCGGAACTACCGAGTTGACTTACAATGACCGTGATCTGCTATACACCAGCTTAGACGCAAACAAAAAGACCACTTATTACAAATATGACGCGCTGAACCGCCTGATTGAAACAGGAATAAAAGCGGGGGCTGTTGAAAATGCCTTGACCAAAACCTTCTACGACACCTATCCCGCTGAATTGCCGACTTTCAATAACAATGTGGCTATTGGTTACCCGAGCACAATGCGTTCCAACGTGACGGGCATGCAGACCGGTACTGCCACCCTGGTCATCAACCCGGACAGCTCCCTAACCACAAATTTTCTTTACAGCGCAGTTTACTACAACGACCGCCTCCAGGTCATCCAGGAAGTAAAACAGCTTTATGACCTGGGCGGATTTAGGGAAAGGTCTGCTTCGGTTCTTCGTTACGACGGGCAACTTGAAAAAAAGATCATTTACCAGCAGACCGACAAGGGGGTCAACTCGGTTGAAAAGACCTAT
>NZ_BAABEY010000026.1:0-275609 GCF_039540405.1 Ravibacter arvi | reverse complement strand
CTGCAAAAGTTGGCCGGTAAACACAATATGTATTTACTTGAAACACAATAAGTTAAAAAAGATGTCATTAGCACCGCAGCGGAGGGATCTCCCTCTCCCTGCACCCAATCCCTTTCAGAGGGCTTTTTTATAGCAACAGGAGATCCTTCGACTCCGCTGCGCTCCGCTCAGGATGACCATCCGGCAGATGCGCTACCATTGACAACAACAGGTTTGAAGCCACTCCAACCGGAGGGTCATCCCGACCGCAGCGGAGGGATCTCCCTCTCCCTGCACCCAAATCCATTTCAGAGGACTTTTTTATAGCAACAGGAGATCCTTCGACTCCGCTGCGCTCCGCTCAGGATGACCGTCCGGGTGGTAGCCTCCGGCTACCATTGACTTCCATTGACAACACCTATTTGTCATCTCCGCTACAAGGTGTTTTCGCAAAAAACTTCTTTCTCAGGATGACCATCCGGTTGCGTTCCGTTCACGATGACCGTCCGGTTGCGTTTCCTCACGATGATACTTTCGACTGCGCCGTCATTCCGCGCGAAGCCAAGGAATCTCCCTGTCGCTGCACCATCCTAGCTCGTTTTCCGGTAATTAAAAATAGCCAGACCATTTAAAGCAACTGCGAAAAGCCCCAGGTAGAGCAGCTCATGTTTCAGCGACGCCAGACCGCTTCCCTTCAGCACAATCTGGCGCACGACCCTGATAAAATGGGTAACCGGCGTAAGATTGGACAATACCTGCGCCCAACGCGGCATACTGTCGGTACTGGTGAAAAAACCGCTCATCAGCATAAAAACCATCATAAAGAAAAAGGCAATGAACATGGCCTGCAGCTGCGTATCGGCAAAAGTGGAAATCAACAGCCCCATACCCAGCAAGGCGACGAGGTAGATTCCCGCAAACAGGTACAGGACCGGCAGGCTTCCCTCCGGAAAAATCCGGTAGACCAGGTACATCACCGTCAGCCCGATGGTGAAGACAATCATTCCTACCACCCAGAACGGAATCAGCTTCCCGAGAATAAACTGCCATTTCTGAATGGGTGTAACATTGATCTGCTCGATGGTGCCGATTTCTTTTTCCTTTACAATGTTCAATGCGGTAATAAACCCGCCGATCATCGTAAGCAACAACACCAGGATGCCCGGTACCATATAATACTTGTATTCCGCCCGGACATTGTACCAATTTGAGCCGGTAACCCCGATAGCGGGCGCCGCCGGCCCGTCGCCGCCCGACAGCTTCACGTTTACATCCAGGTCCCGGTTGAAATCGTTCAGGACCGAAAGCAGGTAGGTTCCCCCGATCATGGCTTTGGTGCCGTTGATTGCGTCCACCGCCAGGCTTACCTTCTGAGTTCCTTCCCGTACCAGGTTGCGCTCGAAACCGTGCGGTACCTCCAGCAACAAATCCGCCTCGCCATACTCGATCAGCCTGAGCCCTTCGCGGTAAGAATGTGAGGTACCAGCCACCTGAAAATACCCCGAGGATGCAATCCGGTTCAGGAGTTTCCCCGTGTAGGTGCTGTGATCGTTATCGACATATACAATTTTAACCTCCTTCACATCAAAGTCTGCTGCGAGGGGCAAAATGATCAGCTGCATGGTAGGTACTATAAACATCATGGCCAGGATGGTCTTATCACGGAATATCTGTCGAAATTCCTTTTCCAGAATAAAGCGAAGCACCTTCATGACAGCCTGGTTTTAAAGTTTAACAAAGCGAGCGACAGCAACCCGGTGGCCATGCCGGCCAGAATCAGCGTCTCTTTCCATACATAGCTGAATCCCAACCCCTTCAGCATAACTGCCTTCATGATCCTGTAATAATACCTGGAAGGAAGCAGGTGAGAAATAACCTGGAATACCTTCGGCATATTTTCCAGGGGAAACATAAAACCGGTCAGCAGCAGCGTGGGCAGCATCATCCCCATCATCGAAATAAGCATGGCGGTCTGCTGTGAATCGGTCACGTTTGAAATCAGGAGTCCCAGCGAAAGACAGGTAACGATAAAAAGTATACTCTCCGCGAAAATAAGGACCAGGCTGCCCTTCACGGCTACATCGAGCAAGAAGACAGCAAGCAGCAGAATAACGGTAAAATTGATCAGGGAAAGTACCAGGTATGGCACCGCTTTGGCGATCAGCACCCAAACAGGTTTAAACGGTGAGACCAGGAGGATTTCCATTGTACCCAGTTCTTTTTCGCGGACCACCGCAACGGAGGTTAGCGCCGTACTTACCATCATGAAGATCAGCGCGATTACGCCGGGAATAAAATTGAGAGAGCCGTTTTGCTCCTCGTTGTACAGCATCCTGATTTCAGGAATGATTTTATAAGCGGGCCCGGCGCCGGGCTGCAGCTCCTGCTGGTACTGCGCCAGGATCGAAGTGAGATAATTGGTCACCGTTTTGGCGGTATTGGGGTCTGAACCATCGGCAATAATCTGTACCTGCGCACCGCCCGGCCGGTAAAGATCACCACCGAAACCGGATGGAATGACCAGGGCGCAACTGATTTCTCCGTCCCTGAATCGCTGTTCGATTTCATGGTATCCCGTAACCGGCGGTTTTACTTTGAAATAGGTATTCAAACCAAGTCGCCCTTTGACTGCTTCCGAATGAACATCCTGCGCGTTGTCCCACACCGTTATGCCTATGTTTTTCACCTCGCTGCTCAGGGCAAACCCGAAGAGCACGATTTGAACGACCGGCAGCCCGAACAGGATCAAAAGGGTCCGTTTGTCCCTGAAGACGTGGAAGAATTCCTTACGGACAAATGCCAAAAGCTGTTTCATCTTTAATCTGCAGTTCGTTTTGCTCCCCTGGCCATGGCGTAAAACACTTCGTCCATCGAATCGGTGCCGAACTGTTTTTTCAAATTGGCGGGTGTATCCATTGCTTCCATGCGCCCGTCCACCATCACACTCACCCGGTTGCAATATTCAGCTTCGTCCATATAGTGGGTGGTAACGAAAACCGTAATGCCGGCCTGAGCCGCCTCGTAGATCATGTCCCAAAACTGGCGCCTTGTCACCGGGTCGACACCACCGGTAGGCTCGTCCAGAAATACTATTTTCGGGCTGTGGAATATGGCAACCGAGAAAGCCAGCTTTTGCTTCCATCCCAGCGGCAGTTCGCCGACCAGTTTTTTGGCTTCACTTTCCAGTCCCAGTTTCCGGACGAGCTCTCCGCTCCGCGCTTTTATTTCACGCCGCGGAACGCCGTAAACCCCGCCGTAAAACGTTATGTTCTCCACGACCGTCAGGTTATCGTACAGCGAAAATTTCTGGCTCATATAGCCGATATTTTTCTTGATCTGCTCCTGCTGCCGGTAAACATCGAACCCCGCCACCCAGGCCTTTCCCGACGTGGGGTACGACAGCCCGCAAAGTATCCGCATGGCAGTGGTTTTGCCCGCGCCATTCGCCCCCAGGAAACCAAAAATCTCACCCTGGCTTACTTCAAAGGAAACCTTGTCGACCGCCTTGAAATCGCCGAATTGCTTGGTAAGGTCTTCACAGATGATTGCTTTGTTGTTCATAGGTTTGGGGTGTTGGGTGTGAGCTGTGAGGTTTGAGGGGTGAGGTATGAGGGGCTTTGTGTTGCTATTTTGGCTGTTCGTTTACGGGGTGGGTTCGTTCATTAACCGTATAAAACTGTCCTCAATGGTGGGCACAATTACCTTTACTTCCAGCCCGGTTGATTGATAAGGCGCCGCTATTTCACGCAGGAAACCCGGATCGGAGCTACCGGATTTCAATGTGAGGTGCAGGTACTCGCCAAATGCATAGCAGCTTTCAACCCCGGCATCGGCACGCAGGTCCTGCAGCAATTGGTAGATGTTGTCGGCCCGGGCTGCAAACAATGTTTTCGGATAGCTTTTTAGCAGGTTTTCCGGGGTATCAATAGACATAATGACGCCTTTTTGCAGCAGCGCGATACGGTCGCAAAGGTGGGCTTCATCCATGTAGGGGGTCGAAACCACTATGGTAATTCCCTGTTTTTTCAGCTTGCCCAGCATCTCCCAGAACTCTTTCCGGGAGACAACATCCACGCCGGTCGTCGGCTCGTCCAGAAACAACACTTCCGGTTTGTGGATCAGTGCACAGCATAACGCCAGCTTTTGCTTCATACCGCCCGAGAGCTTGCCCGCCCGCCGGTTACTGAAGGGTTTTATCTGCTCATAAATGTCTTTGATCAGGTCATAATTTTCACGGATAGTGGTACCGAACACCGTGGCAAAAAAGGAAAGATTTTCTTCCACGGTCAGGTCCTGGTAGAGCGAAAACCGGCCCGGCATGTACCCGATACAGTCGCGGATCTGCCGGTATTGGTTGACCACGTCAAAACCGGCTACGGTCGCCGTTCCGCCATCCGGCAGCAACAGTGTAGTCAGCATCCTGAAAATGGAAGTCTTACCGGCGCCGTCCGGCCCTATCAATCCGAATATCTCGCCCTTTCTGACTTCGAAAGAAACATTGCGGACCGCCGCCAGGCTCCCATATTTTTTTTCAATATTCTTTACTACTACGGCGTTCATTGGCGTAACAGCCTAGGTAAAAAAATGACTTCCCCGTACATCCCTATCTTTAGGTAACCGTCATTTTTGACCCGCACTTTGAGCGCATAAACGAGGTTGGCCCGTTCATCTTTCGTCTGTATATTTTTGGGTGAGAATTCGGACTTACCGGAGATCCAGACAATAGTTCCCGGATAGGACCTGTAGCCGTTTTTACCACTGTCGACCCTCACCGTAACCTGCTGTCTTAACTGTACATCCGACAACTGTGTGCCGGTAACGTAAGCCCGGAGGTCAAGCGTATCCAGCCCGGCAATTTTGTACAAAGGCCGGCCGATGATCTGCATCTCACCCCGCATGGCATAGTTGACCAGGACGGTCCCCGCAACCGGATTTACAATTTGCCCTTTGTTGATCTGTTCCTGCAATTGCCCGACCATTTTTTCAAGCGGCAGGCGCTCGCTCAGGATACTGCGGTTTTGTAACCCGGTGTTGTAGGTGTTCAGGGTTAGCTGCTGCCGTGTCACCGCAATCTGCCTGTTCAGCTGGTCGATACCGGCGTCCATGTCGTCGAGCTGCTTGCGGGTCGCGGCGTCGGCCTTCACCAGATTTTCGAGCCGGCCGCGTTCTTTCTCCTGGTGGCGCAGCTGAGCCTCCAGCACCGCAATCTGTCGCCGCACGAGCTCTGCCTGATCGGCGCCGCTCGAAGTCTTCCGGCCCAGTGAAGCAATGCTTGCTTCAGCCTGTTCTTTCTGTAATTCAATGACGCGTACGTCTAGCCGGCCGACCGTATCGCCAATATTGAGGCGATCACCTTCCCGGACCCTATACGCGAGCAACACGCCGTTTTGCTGCGCCGATACGATCACTTCGTCGGCTTCAAAATTCCCGGACGCATCAAAATCATCTTTCCCGGAACATGCTGCAAGCATCGAAATTAACGATGCGAAAACGAAATATTTCATGTGAGGTTTGAGCTATGAGTTCTAAAATGTTCGCCGGGCGTTACGGATTGCCGGATATAAATTTTTGGTTGTACATGGCCTGCAAAAGAAGGACTTCATGCAGAATTTTGTTTTGTAAGGCCAGGTTGAGCGCATTTACTTTCTGAAGGTATTCGTGCGTGGTAATCACGCCGTTGGCGAGTTGGGCTTCGGCCGACCGGGCCACAGAATCGCGTAACCCGATTGCCTGGTTATCCTGGTCAATCAACCCGTTATATTTTTTTACCTGCTCGTCTTCCCGCGAAAGATCGAGCCTGACGTTAAACAGGAAGGTTTCACGGTCGGCTTCCACCGAATTCTGGCCGGTCAGCAGCAGGCTTTTCCGGTTGGACCGCGTATACAAGTTCCCCAGGGTCCAGTTAAACCGCATACCGGCGACATACCAGGGGCCGAACCGGTTTTCAATGATGTTAATGGTGGGCCGGCCATATGCGCCCTGGAAAAAAGCGCTCACCTGTGGGAAATAATCGGCCCTCAACTGCCGGATTTGCACGTCATAAACTTTTCGCTGCAAATCGAAAGTCCGTAACTCCGGCCGGTTGATGTCAGCGCCGGATAGCTCCGAAACCCCGTGTCCTGTGACCGGTACCATTAGCTGATGTGTTTCACCAAGTTCCTTCCCGATCATCAGAGAAAGCATTTTCAGGTAGGCGGAACGATTAAAACGGTAATCGGTCGCCGCCATTTCCATATTCAGGACCTCGGCTTTCAGCTCATTGAGGCTACTCCGGAACGCGTTCCCGTTTGCCAGGGAAGCCTCAGTCTTCTGTATTTGTTCGGAAAGATTCTTTCTGCTGATCTCATTCTGCTTCAGTTGGGCGTCGATCAGCAGAACAGAAAAAAAAAGCGTGTTAACCCTGCTGTTCAAGGCATAAATCCCGGCCTCAAGGCTCTGCTCCTGCAGGGCGCCGTTCGACCTGATCAGCTCTTTTTGATAGCCCGTGTTGCCGCCATCATAAACAAGTTGACTGATTTCTCCCTGTACCCGGTACTGGTCTTTGCTTACCGATGGCATGGCGATACCCGGAAGCGAGCCCATGACCTCCGAAAAATTAATGGTTTGGGACTGGTAAGTGGCCTGCCCGGAGAAGCTGACCTGCGGAAAAAACCGCTTACCGGCATTTTGAATGTCATATTCGACAGATTTCGAAATCAGCTCCAGCTTTTTTACAGACGGGTAATTGGCCCGCGCCAGCTGATGACATTCCTCCAGCGTAAGTTGCTGCGAACTTCCGCGGTACGGTTCTCCGAAAAACAATGACAAAAGGAGCAGGTACTTCATTTTCTTAAAACCCATGGTCGATTTGGTTTAAGCGCCGGCGAACCCGGATACCGCCGCATTTTGGGAATAATACCGGGCAACTATCAACTGCCCATCATCATTTTTATCCAGACAGGAACCAGCTTTTTACGCTCCTGCATCAATTGGTTGAATTCTGAATTATCGATCCCGCGCCCGGCCATCAGGATGGGTTTTACGATAAAGGGGAACACCACGAGCCCGAGCAGATTGATAAAAAAATGTATGGGGTTCGGCTCCGAAATGCTGCCGGCTGCAACCGCCGCCCGGTGCTGCCTGAAAAACACCGAATTGTCCAGCACCTCGCGGATCGGCAGGCGGTCTGTCATCATGCGCGGGTTGTTGCGCACTTCGCTCACGATAAAAGTGGGAATTTCCGGCTCTTCGGTAATTACGTCAATATAACGCGCCACTATTTTCTGAATCTTTTCTTCAAGCGTAGTGTGCTCGTCGTTAAGCACAACCAGCAACCCCTTGATCAACCCGCCCAGCGCCTCCATCATGATCAGCTCAAATAACTTTTGCTTGCTGCGGAAATAGTAATTGAGCAATGCCAGGTTAATCCCCGCTTCTTCGGCAATGTCCCTGGTGCGCGTAGCGGCGAAACCTTTCCGATAGAACACCTTCCTGGCAGCTTCCTTGATTTTATCTTCCGTGGTAGTGTCCAGGCTTTTTTTCTCCTTCATGTTTTACATTTTCCGATAACCTTCCGGTACAAATATAAATGACTTTTAAACAAATTTTTTAATCAAATGATTAAAAAATTTGTTTACCACTTGACCATAACCATAAAATAATGATTATCAAGTCATTTAACCCTCTTCCGAGATAGTTCCAGGTAAATCTCCCTTAACAAAAGTGCCGGCTCCCGAGTCTTCGGAGCGAGGCAACCGGCCGTAATGAAAATACCGGGGAAGGACGAGCCGGGTGTTACTTTTGTACTTTTTTCAGGGCGTCCGAATATTTCTTCTTTACGCCGTTGTCCTCTTCCTGCTCCAGGAGCGCCTCCACCTCCGGCAATAGAGTTTTGTTGTTGCCCGTCTTTAGCTTAAGTATTTCTGCCAGTGCGTAGGCGGTAGCCCAACGAACGACCGTTCCGCTATTCCCGGCATTGGGCAAAAGGTTTTTGATTGCCTTTTCCAGGCCGTCGGGAAACTGCCCGGCAATGTTGCCAATCACCTTTGCACTTTCCCATTTTACTCTCGGCTCGTCGTCGCGCAATGATCGGGTAACATAATCCAGTAAACTTTGATCGGCAATCGCAGGCATTTTTTTTGTTGCGTATTCGACAGCCTCGATACAGGTAGCCTTATCCGTAGCCTTTTGTTTTTCGGCGTAAGCCATTAATTCGTCGAGCGGCAGCTCGCGGTTAATAATCCAGTCCCCGAGGATGGTAACTTTACCTTTTGCCTTTATGGTTTTGTCCTGAAATAGCTGTTCGATGGTCATGTCCGTAGTGTTTGTGCTTCCACTCAAAAATATCAGTTTGCCGGCCCAAAAACAAAACATCACAATTCTATCAAACAATAGTACATTCAGTATCGCTCTTCCGTTTTACATCATGCGGGCAAGATTTCCGAGTTGCCTTAACTTCAAAGCCAGATCATCGGTCCACGGCAGACCGATACAAAGGCGCATACAGTTCTGAAACTGGTTTTGGAGGGTAAACATCCTGCCGGGGGCAATGCTTATTTGCTTGGCGAGGGCATGATTATACAATTCCGCCGTATCTATCTCTCCCGGAAACTCTACCCAGAGGGCCAACCCGCCCTGCGGCCGGCTTATTTTGGTCCCTGCCGGGAAATGTTCCGCAATGGCCAGCGCATAATGCCGGTAATTTTCCTGCAGCGTTTTGCGAAGGTGCCGGAGATGGTTCTCATACCGGCCGGTCATTAAAAAATTACCGACGGCCTCATGTACCACAGAAGTGGCGGACAAAGCGTGAACAAGCTTCAATTTCAGCAGCCTGTCTTTGTACTTCCCGGGCGCCACCCAGCCGACGCGGTAACCGGGAGCGAGTGTTTTCGATACCGAGCTGCACCATAATACGTTCCCTTCCTTATCAAAAGACTTGCAGCATTTCGGGCGTTCGGCGCTGAAATAGAGGTCTCCGTAGGCATCATCCTCGATAAGCGGGATGTTATGGCGGGCCAAAAGTGAAACAATTTCTCTTTTGCGCTCATCGGGGGTACAATAGCCCAGCGGTGTGTTGAAATTAGGCACCAGGAGGCACACGTCAATCTCGGGCAGCAGCGCTTTCAAGGCGTCGATATCGATCCCGCTAACGGGGTGCGTAGCCACTTCAAGCACTTTCAGCCCAAGGCTTACCGCGAGCTGAAGAATGCCCGGATAACAAGGGCTTTCCAGCGCCAGCGTGTCACCGGGCCGGGTCAACGCCATGAGGCACAGCGCCAGGGCGCTCATGCAGCCGTTGGCAGTAATCAAATCGTTTTCCTTCAGGTCCCCTTTCCAGGCCAGCGAACGGGCAGACACCATTCTCCGGAGCTTTATATTACCCTGTAAAAGTTCATATTCCGTTCCGCCTTCGGGTAATTCCCTTGTGGCCTGCACGATTTCTTTCTTCAATTTTGCCAGCGGCAAAAGGTTACCCGACGGAACGCCGAAAGAAAACATCGTAAGATCACTGCGGCCCATGTTGGAATAGACACTGCTGATCAACTCTTCCGGTTCTTTGTTTCGGGCTGCAGGCAGCGGCTGGCTTACCTCCGGTAAAGGTAGTTTCAGGTAATTCAGCGCACTTACGAAATAGCCCGACTGCGGTCTGGGCTGCACCAGGGATTGGGCCTCCAATTCAAGAAAAATTCTCCTGGCAGTATTGATGCTGATGGCGTGCTCCCTGCTCAGCATACGCACCGACGGCAGCCGTTCCCCTGCCTTTAACACACCCGTTCTTATTTTGTCGGCGATGTTCTGCGCAATCTCGTTATACAGGAAATCTTTCTTCATGGCGACAATTTAACTGTGTCCATTAAAATAACAAAAACTGTATCTGTGTTTACTGGTACCAATCGGCCAATTTTGCATCAAAAGAAACGATAAGGTACAATGTCCGGACAAGGTTACAAAGTAAAGGAAGACACCACACAAGGTTGGTTAAACGGGTTTATCGGCGTGTTGCTGTTCAGTGGTTCGCTGCCTGCGACGAGACTGGCGGTTCTTGAATTTAACCCGGTATTTGTTACGCTTGCACGTGCTTCAGTGGCGGGTATGCTGGCCCTTGCCGCGCTGTTGATCTTTAAGGGGAAACGTCCTGAGCGGCAGCAAATTTTCCCGCTGGTCATCGTGACGCTTGGCGTGGTAGTTGGCTTCCCCCTCCTGAGTGCGTTGGCCTTGCAATACATCACTTCCGCACATTCCATCGTCTTTGTCGGGATACTGCCCGTAACCACGGCCATATTCGCCATTATCCGTGGCGGCGAGCGCCCGGGGCCGGCATTCTGGATTTTCTCCGTCATGGGAAGCCTCCTGGTAGCAGGCTATGCTGCGGCACAGGGCCTTACCGCTTCCCCGGCCGGTGACCTCCTGATGCTGGGCGCCGTTCTGCTTTGCGGGCTCGGGTATGCAGAAGGCGCAAAACTCACCAGGACATTGGGCGGATGGCAGGTTATCTCCTGGGCATTGGTACTTTCACTGCCTGCAATGCTGCCGCTGGTCTATGTCTACAAACCAGTGTCGTTTACGGGAATCAGCACCGAAGCCTGGATGGGACTGGCCTATGTTTCGTTGTTCAGCATGTTTGTCGGCTTCGTATTTTGGTACAAGGGATTGGCCCAGGGTGGAACCGCCACTGTCGGACAATTGCAGTTGCTGCAGCCATTTTTCGGTTTGCTGCTGGCCGCTTTTCTGCTTCACGAAAAGGTGAGTATGGGTATGTTAGTCGTCACGATCGGAGTTATTCTGTGTGTGGCGGGTACGAAGAAATTCGGCAGGTAAAATGACGGTCTGTGCGCTGTCATTCCCTTAGCGGAACACCAACCGGGCGGTCATTCCGAGCGCAGCCGAGGAATCTCCCGCTCCCGGGACCCAATCCTTTAAATAGGATTTTTCTAATAAAAGGAAACCCTTCCGCTTCACTGCGTTCCGCTCAGGATGACCATCCGGCAGATGCGCTACCATTGACAATGTTACGGATGGGCGCGCCGTCCGGACGGTCATTTCGAGCGCAGCCGAGGAATCTCCCGCGCCCCGAACTCAATCCTTTAAATAGGATTTTTTTAATAAAAGGAGATCCTTCGGCTTCACTGCGTTCCGCTCAGGATGACCATCCGGCAGATGCGCTACCATTGACAATGTTACGGATGGGCGCGCCGTCCGGACGGTCATTCCGAGCGCAGCCGAGGAATCTCCCGCTCCCGGGACCCAATCCCATTTTTAAAGCTTTTTGTTAACAACAGGAGATCCTTCGACTCCACTGCGTTCCGCTCAGGATGACCATCCGGCCGAGGCCCTACCATTGACAACACTATTGATGGGGGCGTACCAACCGGACGGTCATTCCGAGCGCAGCCGAGGGATCTCCCGCTCCCGGGACCCAATCCCATTTTTAAAGCTTTTTGTTAACAACAGGAGATCCTTCGACTCCACTGCGTTCCGCTCAGGATGACCCTCCGGCCGAGACCCTCCGGCTGGCACCGCCTGGCATTGGTTAAAAGAACAGCTACAGGTTTTCAGCAACGATATTTGCGGATTTTTTAAATCACGTTGTCATCTCCGCTCCAGGGTGTTTTCGCAAAAAAATCCTCTCTCAGGATGACCATCCGGCAAGCCTGGAGCAGACAAAACACAGCCTGACCAGGCTATCTCAGGCTCTGTTTCAGCGGCAGCTTTTCCAATTGGCTGCGATTGAAATTACTAATCTTCCCGTCGTGCCCCAGGTTGCGGATTGCACCGCCGACACTGCCGCTCAAATAGGTATCTGCGTGCAAATCCTTGTCTGCAATGAAAGCAAGCAGCTCCAGGACGGGCGGCACGTTGGTAACCGGGCCGATGGTATACCCGTCGCCGTATGGTGCGGAACTCCGGTTGCCGTTCATGCATGCAAAGCCGATCGGTTTGAACATCCGGGTTTGCGCGGGTACTTCAAATGTGACCCTTTCCAGGAGCATACCGTTCTGTACCTTCAGGTTTTTGGAGACAACGATCAAACCCGGCGGCAGCGTTACCTCAATCGGGAAGGCTTTTTTATTTTGGAACTCGATACATAAATCGACCCTGCCTTCGGACAGTCCCAGGATATCTTCCGGGTACAGATCCGCGCATCTGAACGTATCTGCTTCTACGAAGGGCAAGGCCTCCCCTGCCACAATTCCATCGGGAAGCTGATAAGGTTCTCCCTCCGGCATTTCTGTGGAATTTCCCATTCCTTTATACCGTTTGCTCACATCCGGCCCATCGCCGCTTTCCGGATTCTGACAAGCGGTCACGCCGATCATCAGTATTGCAATTACTATCGGCGCTAAAACTACTTGAATGTGGTTGCGAATTGGCTTCATAACTAATATTGATTTGCGTGATTGATGGCCACTAATTCACGAACCGGCTACCTGCGCATTCGTGAATTTCTGTACAACGAACTTACAGATGGCTGATAATGGAACGCATGGCTTCTATTGAGTGGGTATCCAAAGATAAGCCTTCGACAGGCTCAGGCACCGTCCGGATGGCGCCTGCCGGATGGCGGGTGAGCCCGTCGAACCCCTTTAACACAATCTGTCGGATGTCTGATCCTCAACCAGGTCAAAACCTAAGCGTTGTTTATTTAAATCAAAGCACCAAACGTGCTTCAATGGAATTAGTGGCGCCAATCATAACTCTAACTATTGACTTGCGTAATTGGTGGCCACTAATTCACGAACCGGCTACCTGCGCATTCGTGAATTTCTGTACAACAAACTTACAGATGGCTGATAATGGAACGCATGGCTTCTATCGAATGGGTATCCAAAGATAAGCCTTCGACAGGCTCAGGCGCCGTCCGGATGGCGCCTGCCGGATGGTGCCGTCCGGATGGCGCCTGAGCCTGTCGAAGGCTGCCTACCGGAGGCTGCCGTCCGGATGGCGGGTGAGCCCGTCGAACCCCTTTAACACAATCTGCCGGATGTCTGATCCTCAACCAGGTCAAAACCTAAGCGTTGTTTATTTAAATCAAAGCTCCAAACGTGCTTCAATGGAATTAGTGGCGCCAATCATAACTCTAACTATTGATTTGCGTGATTGGTGGCCACTAATTCACGAACCGGCTACCTGCGCATTCGTGAATTAGTGGCTACGGTTCTCTTCTTACTTTTTTGCGCGTATGTCGAGCTGTATTTCAATTTCCGGCAGGATATAAAGCCCCTTCTCCGGGTCGTTGTAACTGGTCATCCCCCACTTAAGGCGATCAAAACGGAAGCTTGCCCGGGTCGTAAGGTTGTCGTTTTCAGCGACAATTTTGGCAGGAAAGCTGATCGTATTGGTCTTTCCGAGCATGGTAAAGGCACCCCGGATCGTATGTGTAGTATCTGCCGAAGCTTTGCCATAAGGAACTACCTGCTGAATTTCAAAGGCGGCTTCGGGATAAAGCGCCATGTTAAAAAAATCGGGGCTTTTCAGGTGATCCAGCAACTGGGGTTTCACCTCGTCCGGCAGATCATAGTTACTGATACTGGCAATCGGGATTTTGAATTTGCCGCCTACAATTTCACCGCCGGCCCTGCGACGTATTTCGCCGGATACTGAAAAGGCGCCCACATGAAAATGATCCGGAGCAGAACCTTTCCATTCAACTTTGGAACCCGGCCCGTCTACCGTATAGGTCTGCGACGGCTCATTGTCTTTTTTTGAGCAGGCGCAGACAGAAACCAGGAGGAAAAACGATACAAACAAATGTTTCATGACAGATTGAATAGAGCTTGACATTAGATAATAAGACTTAAGCGGTACCGGTCGGAAAGCCTTTCGGCCAGGTACTGAATTTGTTCCGGTGTCGGCGGCTGCGGTACAGTAATCCGCGGCGTTTCACCGCCGGGTTCACTGAATTCGATAAAGTAATTCCACAGGTCACCGGGTGTCATCAGGGCTAGGATATGCGCCGAATCAGTCAGTATCCTGAAGTAATGCGGGATGCGCCGCGGAGCAAACAATGCGGCTCCGGTAGTAAGCGTATGGACAACGCCGTCGACGACAAACTGTACGGTCCCATCCAGGATGTAAAATGTTTCATCCTCCCTTTCATGTACATGTGGAGGCGGTTCAGCGCCCCGGGGCAGTACCATATCCAATAGAGCCATTTCACCGCCTGTTTGCGCGGGTGAAAGCAGGGTTTTGAAATACCCCCCGTTGTAACTCCGATACGCAGGCGCAATCGCTTTTTCAGCCTGCAGCAGATCATTGACGTTCATGTTAAACTGTTGTTTTTAAATCCGGGTACAATATTGAGCGCTTCCCCAACCCCAAAAAACTTCTGTCGACCGATACCGGCCTCCGGAGGCGAAGGGTAAAAAACGTCGATGAGCGGCACCCGGATACGGGTAACCTCACGGCTTTCTGCAAAAGCGGACTTCCGTCGACAAAAAGTTGATTCTGTCTACAATACCACCTGTTTTACACGTTACCTGTTAATTTTGAGGCAATCAAACATCGTTGACCTTGACGACGAAACACCCCGCTCTGAAACATGCAGGTTTCTGGTTTGCCGCTTTCCTGCTGTTGACCTATATCTACGGCACCGCTTACGAAAGTTTCGAGCTCGGCGTAAAAGTAATTGCCATGCTTTTACCCGTGCATATGCTCTATTTTTACCTGGTTGATTACCTGGTCGTCAAAAACCTCTATATCAAAGGCCGTTACCTGAACGCCTTTCTGGTTACCCTGGCTTTAATGGCTTTAATCGCTTTTATCTACAGGATCGCCGAGATTTTTGTAACGGATCCGTACATCTACTGGTTTTATAAACACAGCGACAGCAGTTTTTCCTGGGGTAGAATGCAGATGAGTCGCACCGAGCAACTGTTCAACCCGATTTTCTTCGCAACGGCCATCGAAAGAAGCAACGCAGTAGTATGGATCGGGATAACACTGAGGCTGTTTACGTTATCGCATGAACGGAAACAGTCTGCGCTACAGGCCGAGCTTGATTCGTTAAAAGCGCAACTACACCCTCATTTTCTCTTCAATTCACTCAACAATATCTATTCGCTCTCGTTAGACAAATCGGATAAAACACCGGAAGTGGTGCTGGGGATCTCCAATATACTCCGGTATTCCCTGTATGAATGCACCGCGCGACTGGTTTCGCTGAAGCGGGATATCGAGATTTTACAGGATTATATCAAACTTGAAAAAATCAGGTATGAGGACCGCCTTGAGCTGAACGTGTTCATTTGTGAAAATACAGGTATGCTCCAGATTACACCCTTGCTTATGCTCCCTTTGGTGGAAAATGCTTTTAAACACGGTACCGCAACTACCGTAGGAACTCCGTGGATCAATATCCAGTTACATATTCAGGGAACTGATCTTACCTTTAATGTCAGTAACAGCAAGCCCGAAACAAATGAGCCTGCAGGCAACCCCGCCGGTAAAATCGGCATCGAAAATGTACGCAAACGCCTGAGCCTCTTATACCCGGGACGGCACTCACTCGCTTTTTTCGACGAGCAGGATTGCTTCATAACCGTATTGACTATTAACCTGGCCCCTTGACCGGACGAATACCATGTCTATAAGAACCCTGATCGTAGACGACGAGCCCCACGCGGTCGAAGTAATTAAAAAGTATGTAGCGCAAATTCCGGGGCTGGAACTGCTGGCAACATTCAGCAACGCCATCCAGGCATTCCAGGAACTTAAAAAAAACAATGTAGACCTGATCTTTCTCGACATTAGTATGCCCGGCTTGTCAGGAACCGACCTTGTCAGGAGCCTGCAAAAACCTCCCCTGGTCATTTTTACTACAGCCTACCAGGAATATGCCGTAGAAGGGTTTGAGCTGAACGCAGTGGATTATCTGCTAAAGCCAATCCCCTTCGATCGTTTTCTCCGGGCCGTCGATAAAGTGATGAGCCTGCACCAGTTACAGGCAGCCGGGCAGCCCTTACCTGAAATTCCGGCTCCTGCTGCAGCCTCCCAGCCTTTTTATATCTACATGCGTATAGACCGCCAGCTGATCAAATTGGACACCGATGAAATCCTGTGGATTGAAAGCCTTAAGGACTATATCAAAGTGGTTTCAAAAAAGGGCACCTACCTGACCAAGCAGAAGATCAGCTCGGTGGAAAATTTGCTGCCTATCCGCGCCTTTTTGAGGGTGCACCGTTCGTTTATTGTTCCCCTGAACAAGGTGAAAGGTTATAACCCCAATTACCTGGTGGTAGAAAATACCAGGATTCCCATCGGGAGGAACTACAAGCAGGCCTGCCTGGAAAAGTTCAACCCCGCGAATCAAAACGCTCCGGTTTTTATTGGGTGAAGTTTGAGTATCTTTACACGGATATCCATCTGGTTTACCGTATACCCATTTGAGCCACATTAAATGGCCGGAGTTTTTCGATAAAATTCAAATTGAATACAGTAAAATTTTCTGTCTGCCTGTTGATTCTTCTGGCCCGGGAATTTTGCCTGCCCCATACCGGCCTTGCCCAGGTTTTCCGTCACTTTTCTGATAATGAAGGCGCTCCGCAAAGTTTTATCTACTCCATATCCCAGGATAGCCTGAGGTTTATGTGGTATGCATCCACCGGCGGACTGTTCAGGTATAACGCATCGAATTTCAAAGTATTCAAACACCTTCCGGGAGATCCCGCGTCATTGCCTTCCACGTATACCACCGCTGTTTTTTGTGATTCCCGGGGAGCACTCTGGGTTTGCAGCCTGGGCGGGCTGAGCAAGTACGACAGCAAAAACGAGACCTTCCGGACCTATAAGCCGGATAAAAAAGCGGCCGGCTCGATTAGTACCGTTGAGGTCAATTGTATTGCGGAAGACAAGCAAAAGAACATCTGGGTAGGAACGATGAGCGGACTGGAGCGGGTCGAGACTAAAAATGGCCGGACCAGCTTTACGCATTTCCTGCAAACCAGGCCGGGTGAGCCACGCTACGTTGTACGCGGTATTGCTACGGGAGCAAAAAACGAATTGTGGCTTGCAACCTCCAGGGGCCTGGTTATGCTGGACGGCGACACGCAAAAGGTGTTTACGGTGCGCCCGGACCCGAGATTACCGGCAACCAACAATTTCGCCCAGATCTACAATGACCGTTCAGGGCGCCTCTGGCTCGGCCTCAAGACCGGCGGACTGATGCAGTTCGATATTTCCACGCATGAATTCCGGCTGATCGAAAACTTCACGGACGCGAATGGCGGCTGGCCGGTGATCTCTTCTTTTACTCCCGGAGAAGACGGGCGGATATGGATAGCCACCATGTCGGGCCTGGTGGATTTTGACAAAAACAATCAGAAGTCACAATGGTATATGAATGATCCGGCAGATGACCGAAGCCTGGCTAATAATGCCATCCTGTCGATGTTCCGGGATCGTGAAGGCGGTCTGTAGCTGGGTACTACCAATTCGGCAATCGACTATCTGAACCTGTCGTCCCCGGTATTTTCAAGGTGGCCTTTCAACCATCAATATACCGCTGAAGACCGGTTCAACGGAGGCCTGATGGGGCTTACACCCGACCAGAGACCCTGGCTGATGGCACAGGATAAGAAGCAGGTCGTACTTTTTGACAGAACCACTAACAAAACCGTCGGCTACAGCCTGGACGCAGGCTTCGTAAAAAACATTGACCATTTTTTCATTGATGAGCAAGACGTGATCTGGTGCGCGGAAAACACGCTGCTGAGAAGCTATGATTTAAAGACGGGACTTCGGAAAGACTACCCGTTCCCAAGCCGGTTGGTAGTCCCAAACGGCCGGAGCAGGGTTCTCTGTATCATCCAGGACCGGTTCGGCAGGCTTTGGGTCGGCGGCGGTCCCGGGCTGCTCCGGTTCGACAAACAAACGGCAACTTTTCATGACACCGGTGTACAAGCCGTACTGGGCAGTCTCCTCGAAGACTCGAAAGGGAATATCTGGGGAGGCGACGATAACCAGGTTTGGTTGATCCGGAACGGAACGGAGCAGGCCGAAAAGATCCTGTTGAACCAAACTGTTTCCCCGGAAAATGCGGGTTATGCATTTGTGTGGCGAATAGCAGAGGACCCCGCCGGAAGAATTTGGCTGGCAACGCTTCAGGGGATCAGGCTATATGATCCCGGTACCCGGCGATTCGACCTATACCGGGATGACGTTAACCGGCTGCCGCTTAGCGGGGACGACATCCAATCCGATCCGGACGGATATTTATGGATTAGCAATGGGAACCGCCTGCTTCGCTTCCATCCGGACAAAAAAACGCTGCAGTCTTACGGCTATAAGGATGGACTGCCCAAAAACGCGTTGTTATTACTGAATGCGACGATGAAAGACCGCACCGGCACCTTGTTTTTCAATACAACCCGGGAAATGTTTTCTGTGAACACGCACCAGGTTTCAACGAACGACAAGCAGGCCCCGCTCGTAATCAGTTCATTAAGGCTCTTTAATAAAGTAGTCAGGGCGAACGATGAAACCGGCATACTGACACAGGACGTGAGCCGGGTGAAAGAGATTGTGTTCAGACATGACCAGAACATATTTTCCCTGGATTTCGCTCTTTTGAGCTTTGCCCGCTCACATCAGAATAAATACCGCTACCGGCTGGATGGGTTCGACAAGGAATGGAACGATGCCCCGGTGCCGTCCGCCACGTACATGAACCTGCCGCCGGGCACCTATACATTTTTGGTAGAAGCAGCCAATGGAGACGGCTACCGGAACCCTAAGCCGCTTCAGCTTAAAATTACCGTCCGCCCCCCCTGGTGGAAAACCTGGTACGCCTACCTGAGCTATCTTCTTCTGACAGCTCTGATCGTCTACACCGTTACCCGTTTTTTCTGGCTCCGCAGCTCATTCAGAAGGGAAAACGCGCTGAACCAGGCCAAACTCGATTTCTTCACCAATGTTTCTCATGAAATCAGGACACACCTTTCGCTGATCAGCGGTCCGCTCGAAAGGGTTTACGAGCAATTCAAAACGGGGAAGAATATTGAAAATAACCTCAACTACGCACGTAACAATTCCGACCGGCTCATGTTGCTTGTCAATGAATTGCTCGACTTCCGCAAAATACAGAGCGGCAACGTCCGGCTACAGGTACAGGCGTATGACGTCGTCAAAATCATCAAAAGCGTCCTCTCTGCATTTGAGCACCTTGCCAAAGAAAAAGACATAGAGACGGTGCTTGTCTGCCCCGAAACCGAAGTACGTCTCTGGTTTGACGTGGCCCAGATGCAGAAAGTATTTTATAACCTGCTGAGCAACGCCTACAAATTCACGCCGGATGGCGGAAAGGTGAGGGTATGCATTACAGAAACGCCGGACGAAGTGCACATCTCTGTCGAAGACAACGGAAAAGGGATAGCCAAAGAATACCTGGCACAACTGTTTACCTACTACTACCAGGCGGATTCCGAAAAACCGGGCTATGGGATCGGGCTGGCGCTGTCCAAAAAAATTGTAGAGCAGCATCGTGGCCGTCTTACCGCCGAAAGCCGGCCGGCAAGCGGACCGGAGCCGGGCAGCACGGTCCTCGCCGTTCACTTGCGGCAAAATAAACGTCATTTTTCCCCGGACGAAATCAAATCCGAAGATACTGGAGAAATTGTCCCTGTCTTTACTGAAACGGCGGGAGTCACCGCCAACGGTACGGCCGAACGGCCCCAAACAGGCAACACGATCCTGGTGATAGAAGACAATGATGAATTGCGCGCATTTATCAGGGAGCTTCTGGGCGGGAAGTTCAACACCCTCGAAGCTTCAAACGGCCTGCAGGGACTGGAACTGGCCAGGGAACACATTCCCGACCTGGTTTTGTGTGATGTCATGATGCCCGGAATGAACGGCCTGGAGGTATGCAGTGAGCTTAAAAACACTACCGCCACCGCTCACATACCGGTGGTGCTGCTGACGGCACGCACCCAAAACGAGCAGATTATCGAAGGTCTGGCAAGCGGGGCAGACGACTACCTCACCAAACCGTTCGACCCCAGAATTCTGGAATTAAAGATCGACAACGCGATCCGCGTCAGAGACAACCTGATGGAACGCTATCGCAGGTCGCTGTTTCAGGAGCAGGACAGCGGGGACTCCCTTGCGCGGGACCTGAACGAGGCGTTTATTGCAAGGCTTAAAACTTTGGTGGCCGAAAACATTTCCGACCCGGATTTTGGCGTCAATGAACTGGCCAGGGAGATGGCGATGAGCGTGTCTGCACTATACCGGAAATTGCGGTCCCTTACCGGTATGACGGTCAATGACTTTGTAAAATCAATCCGTTTCAATGAAGCCCGTAAACTGCTGGAGTCCGGCGTTTACCTCGTCAGTGAAGTAGCCACTATGATAGGTTTTGAAGACAACCGGTATTTTAGCCGGGAATTCAAAAAAATATTCGGTAAAAACCCGAATGAGATCAGGAACCCGGTTAGCGGAGCGGAATGATTGAAGCCTGGAACCGCTTATTTCCGGAATCATTTCCATCACGGCTTCCGCTGCGGGATTTAATCGATCAAACCCCTTTTTACGGCCTCCTTCAATAGGCCCGCCGTATTTTTTACCCCCATTTTCTGTTTGATATTCAGGCGGTGCGTTTCGACCGTTCTCAGGCTAATATACAATTTGTCGGCAATTTCCTGGCTCGAATGGCCTTCGGCGATCAGCTTCACCAGTTCTTTTTCCCTTTTGGTGAGCGGTATCTCGTAAATGGATCTGCGCCGCCCCGTAATCGTCTCCTGCAGGATGATATTTTTGATGGCATCATCCAAAAATTCTTCCCCGCTCATCACGCGCCCGATCGCCCGGATGATCGTCTGCTTATCCGAGTTTTTCAGGAGGTAGCCCTTGGCTCCCTTTCGCATGACACTTTTCACGTAGCCGGAATCGTCAAAACTGCTGAAGGCAATAATTTTCACTTTCGGTTGCCGCTGCAAAACAAGCCTTGCTAATTCAATACCGCCGATTTCAGGCATCTGGATATCCATCAGCAATACATCGGGCACATTTGCCTGTAAGTATTCGAGCAAATCCCTTCCGTTGTGTGTGGTATAGACAATCCGGATCTCATCGCAGGAAGAAAGCATTGCCACGAGGCCGTCTATTACCACCGCGTGGTCGTCTACAATGGCCACTTCAATCCTTTTCATGCGGCCAGTTCCTTTTTGATATCCACCACCTCAAATTCCAGGTAGGCCGAAAAGCCATTTTCATCCGATTCTTTTATGTCGATTTTGCCGTTCATTGCTTTGACCCTGCTTTGGAGGCTATGCAGACCCATTCCATCCCTGGAGCCGTTTTCTGTCCCCATCCCTACCCCGTTGTCTTCGATGGAAATCGAAAGCACGTCGTCGTGCTGGGTCAATTGTACCATTCCCTGTGTGGCTTTCGAGTGTTTGATCACGTTGTTGAGCAATTCCTGGACGATGCGATAGAGCGACAATTCAAAACTATCCGTAAAACGGCCGATCTCTCCCCAGGAATCATACTGGATTTTCAATCCCCTGTTGCTGCTGACCCGCTCACAATAACGGTCCAGCGCAATATCCAGTCCGTGCCGCAACAATATTTCGGGCATCAGGTTATGCGAGGTTTTGCGGATTTCGTCCGTGGCTTCATTTAACAGGTTCATACCCCGCAGGTAACCTTCGTCTTCCGAAAGTCCGTCTGCCGGCCCGGTACTGCTCAGGTGCATTTTTGCCGCCGCCAGCATACCGGCCACACCATCGTGCAAATCTTTGGCGATACGGCTTCGCTCCTTTTCTTCGCCCTGCATAAGTGCCTGCAGCAACTGCAGCTCCTTCTGCTGCTGGATCGACTTCAACTCCCTGGCATGCGACAGTTTTTTATACCTCGCTTGCAGGTAAAGCAGGATCGCGACCAGGGACACCAAAACAAAAGCGCCGAAAGCGTAATAGATATAGCTTCGGCTCTTTTGAAGCTGCAAATCCTTTTGGGCCAATAGCAGCTTGTTCTGGGACAGAACTTTTTCCTTTTCTGCCGTTTTATACTTCACTTCCAACTCTGCCGCGTTTTTCCTGATTTTTTCATTGCCGGCGCTGTCGCGATAAACGATAAATTTCTTATAGAGGTCCAAAGCCCTTGCGTCCTCACCGAGGTGTTCGTAAGCCTCGGATAATCCTTTGTAAATATCATCGAGCTGGATAACCACCGCCTTTTCCTTTCCCAGCTGCAACGCTTTGTTGTAGTACCGGATGCTTTCCCGGAAATTCCCTGCGATGCGGTAGCCGTCGGCAAGCCCCAACGTGCCGATCAACTGGTATTGCACATCGTCGCAGGCAATGGCGTACTGCAGCACTTGCCTGGCGTGCTCAATGCTCAGGCCGGCTTTGCCCCATTTTCGGTAAAGCTCGGCCATGCTGTTGTGGGCAACACTAAGGTTATAATCCTTTCCCTGCAAGGCCGCCAGGCGGACAGCCTCATTGCCGTTCTTCAATGCCTCGGCAAACTTCCCCTGGGACGACAGGCAGTTGGTCATACCATAGAGCGTCTCCACCAACGTTGCGGTATCTTTCGCCTGGACCGCTGTTTGCGCTCCTTTCTGAAAGTATACCAGCCCTTTGTCGTACTCGTCGAGGTTGAAAAACAAAACACCCATACCGCTATACGCGTTCGCGAGAATATCCTGGTATTTTGTCTTTTCCAAAAGCCGGATCACCTCCGAAATCCGGCTGATTTTTTCATCAATTTTGCCAAGCCTGCCTGCTATTGCACCAATATTCAGGTGGCAATATGCCTCCATATCCACCCGGTTCGTTTTCTTCAGATAAGCGATAGCCGAGTCGAAATCACGCATTGCCTGCTCATCATTTGCGGCTTTGGCATTCATGTACCCCCGGTTGAACCAAACCATTCCCGACCAGTACGGATAGTTTAATTTCTTGCTGAGGCGCATCAGTTCATCATAAAGGCGCGCCGCCTTTTTTTTGTCGGAATCTACAAAGCTATAGGTATAGTTTGCGAGCCGGACTATCTTGGCGGAATCGTCCGGGGCAGAAAGAATTCCTGCTTCCTCCGTATCCTGGGCCGATATCGAACTGACAACCAATAAAAAAGCAAAAAGTAAAGCAGAAATCCTGTTCATTACAAAGGGCCGGTTACAACGGCCCAAAGTTAGCTTTCCTGTCTCATATGTAAAATGCTTTCGTCACCGGGAAGTGCAACATTTCCCGTATTTAAAATATAGGGTTATAATTTAATAAATTCAACGCGGCGATTTTGCGATCTGCCTTCTTTGGTGGTGTTGTCGGCAACTGGTTTTGCTTCACCCATTCCCTTCGTATCCATTCTGGAAGCGTCTATCTTATACACGCTTGCGAGCGCATTTTTCACCGCTTCCGCACGGCGCCTCGATAGGTCCAGGTTTTTTGCGTCCTCGCCGTCACTGTCCGTGTATCCTTCAATCCTGACCCTGACCTGTGTATTCTCTTTCATCACCGAAGCGATTTCTTTCAGTACTGCTGCGCTCTCCGGCTTGATGTTATCCGAATTGGAATCGAAGAGAATGCCGTTGGTTACCAGCTTTCCTTCCGTAATGAGCTTGCTGCGCATATCCGCGGCGCCCTCCGATATCCTGATATTTGAAACGAACACACCGACATTTTCTTCCTGGTTGTTGTCCGACATTAAAAAGCCCAGGTGATTAAATGCGGTTTGCGGGGCTATTGCCTGGGGAATGTCGTATACTTTTTCTTCGTTGATCCAGCAACGCAACCGTTGTTTTTGAACCCAAATCGCGACATGAAACGGCTTCCGGTAATTATTGCTGAATTTTTTCAGGTCTTTGTTTCCCCCTTCAAAATACATATTGCCTTTGTCATAGCTCTGGATATAAATGGAAGAACGGTCCTCGTAAGCCGGCTGAACTACCAAGCTCAATTTACTTATTTCATTCCCGCCCTGGGCAAAAAGACGCGCGCTTTCCCCGCCGGGCGCCAATTGTAAAAGCTGCCATTCGAATTTAGGAAAGATCGCGCCAAAATCCTGTTCGTCATTGCCCATATAGGTGAGCAGCATGTCAAATTCGACCGTAAAACTTTCGGGTAGTTTCTTAATCTCCGGGGACACAAACTCACCAATAAACATGCGCATCCATTGGTTAGGCAGACCGTCAATTGTAACGGCTTCGCCCCTGTTGTTCGTGGCCCAATGCACCGGAAATTCCCCGATAACATCCTGCGAGAAATCTTCGGCGTATTTTACATTTTCGCCGCGCACAAAATCGTACGACGAGTAGCTTTTAAATGCAGCACCCGCCTCATTCGCCGGTAGGGCGCGCGCGGTTTCCTTTTGCTCATTTTTGCCGCTTTCTTTCTTTTCAGGCTTTTGCGTAATGGCTTCTTCCGCCTTGTCTATAGCCCGGTCCATTGCCTGGTCGGCCCGTTGTTCGGCGCGGCTTCTGGCCTTATCGTGAAACCTGTCCAGAACAGCCTGCGACTGACCTTCTGCTGCGGAAAGCAGAACAATAGAGAATAAAACGAAAATCTTTTTCATTGCCTTTTTTGATTTGATGTTACAAAGTAACCCCATCGAATCGGGCAATTCGTGCGCGTCAACGCTGATATTTCAAGATACGTAGAAACACGTATTTTCCCTCTTTCAGTAGTCGCTGGCCGGCATTTGAGGCGGTTTGAGACCGACATAAAAACTGCTAGTGCGGGAGTTTTTCCCTGAAATAGCCGTAGACCCAGGTACCTGCAACGGCGCTCAGCAACGGAACGGCAACGACCGTCGCGCCTGTACCGATCTGCGCGAACAGCGGGCCGGGACAGGCGCCGGTAAGCGCCCATCCGAACCCGAAAATAAGGCCGCCGTAAACCTGGCCTTTGCCGAATTTTTTGGGTGACAACACGATCGGCTCTCCGTATAGGGTACGGATATCAAACCGCTTGATGAGTGCCACCGAAACAATACCTGTTATGACTGCGCTTCCGATAATCCCATACATATGGAGCGACTGAAACCGAAACATTTCCTGGATGCGGAACCAGCTGATCACTTCAGATTTGACAAACAGGATACCGAATACGGCCCCCGCAACCAGGTATTTCAGATTGTGATACCATTTATGTTCGAGTCGGCTTTCGTTGAGGCACATCGCGTCAGTGGCACGCGACTGCCTGTCGTGGTCAGCCGGCTGTAATTCTATGTTGTCGTTTACTTCCCGTGGGGTTGACATGGTCGTGTTTCTTTTTAGGATTCAGAGTGAAAGGATAAGCGGCAGTATAAAATTGGCCATAACAACGCCGCCGATCATAAAGCAAACGGTAGCGACCAGGGAAGGCACCTGGAGATTCGACAGTCCCATAATAGCGTGCCCACTCGTACATCCTCCTGCATAACGGCTTCCGAAGCCTACCAAAAAACCGCCGCCCACCATCATAATAAGTCCTTTTACCGTAAACAGCGTCGCCCAGTTCACCAGGTCTGCCGGTACCAGGTTGCTATAGTCGGTAATGCCGTAGCCTGCCAGCTCGTTTGCCAGGTCAGCATTGATCCTTACGTTTTCGGGATTTACCAGGTAACGGCCGGCTATCAGCCCGCCGATGAATATGCCCGAAACGAAGAAGAGGTTCCATGCCTCCTTTCTCCAATTGTATTGAAAGAAAGGGATCCCCGCCGGTATACAGGCGGCGCAGGCGTGCCGGAGCGAGGAGCTGATCCCGAATGATTTGTTGCCCATGATCAAAAGGGCGGGTACTGTCAGGCCGATGAGCGGTCCTGCAACATACCAGGGCCATGGCCCGGTGATAAAGTCGTGCATTTCTAATGAATAATAAGAGGCTAATGGATGGTGTTAAATTTGGCGGGACTTTTCATAGTGAAAGACTTTTGTCATACATATGTGCTGAAAGAGCATAGCTGATATGGCTTTTGAGAAATTGATGATACAAAGCTGGTTAATGTATCCAGCCCGTACAGCTACTTTTGTTACAATACCGGACCAGGCGTTTTCGGCAGGAAAGGCAAGCCCGGATTTTTTTTTGGTTACACCAGAACGAAATAAAACGCATACCCGTAATGGAGGGCATGCGCCTCGACACGCTGACGGAAGTGTTCGGTGAGCTTTCAGAACGCGACCAAATTCCGGCAAAACCCTCCGAAGAAATCCACGAGGGGCAAATAGCGTAATAAAAGCAGTAGAATAGCCCTATATTTTTGCAACACTATTGCAAAAATATAGGGTTGGTTTATATTTGCAACAATGTTGCAAATATAAACCCAGATTACAGACATGACCATTAGGACAAAACTGCCGGTAACCGTATTGAGCGGGTTCCTCGGAGCGGGCAAGACCACACTGCTGAACCATATCCTGCATAATAAGGAAGGATTAAAAGTGGCGGTGATTGTTAATGATATGAGCGAAGTAAATGTAGATGCAAGGCTGGTTGAAAATGAAAATACCCTTTCCAGGACGGAGGAAAAGCTCGTGGAAATGAGCAACGGGTGCATTTGCTGTACACTCCGGGAAGACCTGATGGTTGAAGTGGAAAAACTTGCCCGGGAGGGCCGGTTCGATTACCTGCTTATTGAGAGCACCGGCATCAGTGAACCTGTCCCGGTAGCCCAGACCTTTTCCTATGTCGACCAGGAAAACGGGATTGACCTGTCCCGGTTCAGTTATATCGACACGATGGTAACCGTAGTGGATTGTTACAATTTTCTCAAAGATTTCGGCTCCGACGAGCTGCTGGCCGACCGGAAGCTCACTGATATGGAGGGAGACCGGCGGACAATTGTCAACCTGCTCACCGACCAGATCGAGTTTGCCAACGTGATCATCCTCAACAAAACAGACCTGGTCAGCGAGGAAAAAGTGGGGCTGCTCAGAGCGGCGATCGGCAGGCTCAACCCCGGCGCAAAAATACTGGCTTCCTCCTTCGGGAAAGTAGCGCCCGCCGCCCTGTTAAACACCGGGTTATTCGATTTTGAAGAAGCCGAGCGCTCTGCAGGTTGGCGGAAAGAGCTCGAGTCCGGTCATCATGCACCGGAAACGGAAGCATACGGCATCGGATCGTTTGTTTTTCGAAATGCCAGGCCTTTTCACCCGGAACGGTTCTGGAGTTACCTTAATAACGACTATCCCTCCGGCGTTATCCGGGCAAAGGGGCTTTTCTGGCTGGCCTCCAGGCCCGGTGACGCCCTGAATTTCTCGCAGGCAGGGGGCTCTTCCCGTATGGAAAAAGCCGGCGTCTGGTGGTGGAGCATTCCCCATTCGCAAAGACTCCGCTATGCTGCCTATGTCGACAACATGAAGAAAATTGAGTCCCGTTGGAGCAGGCAATGGGGGGACCGACATAATGAAATAGTATTTATCGGCCAGGATATCGACAGCGCAAAAATTATTTCAGACCTGGAAACTTGCCTTCTGCAGGACCATGAGCTGCACCTCTTCGAAGCGGGACATCCGTTTTCGGACCCTTTTCTCAGGTTTATCGCATGAGCCTCCCCATTTAACCAACACCGGCGCGCTTGCAGGTCCGGTCATAGCGTGCCTCCTGATTCTCCTCCTTCTTAAAAACGCAAGACGGAGGGGCATCAGGCGTTGAGTGGCAGGAGTGATCAGAACCCGAACGTTTCCGGTGAGCGGCTCATTTCAAACTCCTGCTTCCTGAGCAGCCACATCAGGCCATTTGCCTGCCTAAGCGCGCTCATACTATACGATATCACCTTGTGGACGAAGTCAAGCTTAACGCTTTCGAAAAATTTTGGCATACTGACATAGGCGTACGAACCCCGCAAACTGACCTTGAATGCGCTTTGAGTTGATTGTCTGCCCGGGATCAGGTACAAAACAGAACCGTCGCAAAATCTTTCATCGGAAGCAATAGACATGTAACGGTTCAGATCAAGCCCCAGGAGTCGCGTTGCCGAATCGTTGAACATTAATTTGCCGCGCTCGCTGATCGTAGCGATGGGCGTAGCCCCCATTCTAGTTCCGGATATCAAAGTTTTCATAACGTTGCAGATAAAATGAATATTAAAACTACAAATTATTAAAGTATTTTACTACAATATCTTCTATTCCGTTGCGAGGCCAAAACGACAGATTTTTTCATCAAAAAGGTAGAAAAATTTGTCTTATATACATTTTCCTCCTATTCCAGTTGACGATATACGACGTTATGAAGTACATTTACAGTCTATAATCACCCGTTCGCCCTTACAAACTTTTCTTACATGTCGACTCAACGTATAATAGTCATTCCGGCTTTCACCTTTTTGGCCGGAGCCGGGAGATAAAGCTTCCTTCCAGGTAGTAGCAGGCATTCCAACCCGGTCCGCAGGAAAGGGCTATTCGACGCGGATAGCCGCCGCATCAAGTGAATAACTTTAAATTTGAATGATATATTTTTCCACCCCTTCGGTAGCCAGAACAGTATTGGCCAGGGTCCTTTTGGGCGTAAAAATATGCCTGTTGGTCCTGGTAGCTTCTCCATACGCAGCCGGGCAGACTTTTCGGCATTTTTCAGGAGAGGAAGAGCTGGCTCCACGTGGGGTTATCTTATCTATTGCGCAGGATTCAGATGGATTTATGTGGTTTGCCCAGCCGAAAGGTCTAAACCGGTACGACGGCAGGAGTTTTAAAAAATACGGGCTCCCGGCCGAAGATTCCGACCTCATAGTGCAGCTCGATTCCAATTTCATTGCGCCTATTTATATCCATTGTGTACAACCCGATTCGAAAGGCAATTTGTGGGCGGGTACCGGGAAAGGCCTTTATCGGTACGACAAAAAAAAAGACATCTTTTCTTTTGTTGCCCGGCATGATTCAATTGAAAATAAAAGCCTCAGTCACAATAGCGTACACAGCATTTTCGAAGACAAACAGAAACGACTATGGGTAGGGACGCGCGAGGGACTGGACCTGGTAACGTTTAAAGACGGGAAGGCAACAGTTACCCGTAAGCTTCCCGCTACCTTCCAGGGCAGATCCCGGTCTGTTCGTAGTATTGCAGAAGGAAGCGACGGTACCTTATGGTTGGGAACATACGATGGTCTGATTAGATTCCGTGGCGAGGGCGACGCCAAACTCTTCAGACGTACCTCGAAAATCCCTTCCACTGTTCTCAACGAGTTTATAGAGGTGTTCGTCGACAAAAAAGGCACGGTCTGGGTTGGCTCCAACGAGCCGGGCCTTATTAAATTCAACAAAACGGAGGAGTCATTTACAACTGTATCGTCTTTTCGTGATCCGACCGGCAGTCTGCCGATCGTCAATGTAATCCGTGCCGATTCCAGCGGCCGGTATTGGCTAGCGACCGAATCCGGGCTGGCCCGCTTCGATCCGGACAAAAATACGGGCCACTGGTACAGGCGCGATGCCCATAACCCCTATTCGCTTTCAGATAATGTGCTCTACAGCCAATTTATCGACAACCAAGGGGGACTCTGGTTAGGTTCCTATTACTGGGGCGTGAATTACTGGCACCCTGATTCGCCTACATTTTCAGTCTGGCCGACGGAAACCCACGCAGTCCCCTATAAATATTTCGCAAACGGGTGGGCGGGATCTGCTTCCAATGGGAGCACCTGGATACTCAGTAATGACCGCAGCAAATTATTTGTCATAGTCAACAACCAGGAGCAGTCCCGCCTTTATACGCTGAAGATCCCTACTCCTGAAATTTATCATCATTTCCTGCTGGACACCAACAATGTCTTCTGGTGTGCCGGCCACACAGGCCTGTACCGCCTGGACCTGGATAGAAACAAGGCCAGGTTCTTTTCTTTTAAAGAAACGGCCGGACGGACCAACAACCTGATCAGGGGCAAGTCAGGCAACATATGGCTGGCGGGCGGGTTTGGGCTCCTGAAATTCAGGGAATCAGATGGCACTTTCGAAGCGGTTAAAGGTGTCAAGGAGAATGTCAGGTGTGTCTTTGAAGATTCACAAAAAAGGATCTGGGTGGATGGCGACGGGGAAGTTTCCCTGCTCTCTCCCGACGGAACCCTGCTCGATAGCTACAAGACAAACAGCGGTTATAATTTCAATAAATTCGTTGAGGATGCCCGGGGGCATGTTTGGGCTGTTTTCAGGCAAACGCTGGTTAAATTCGACCCTAAAAAAAAGCAGCTGGGCTTTGAAAAGGTACTGGCTGGTGAATTTTGGGACATTGAGATCGACAAAGGCGGTTTTTTATGGTTATGCCAGCGTACCAGGTTAACCAGGTACGACCCCGACAAAAAGCGGGTTCAGACCTTTGGCTATCGCGAAGGCCTGCCACTGAACAGCCTGCTGGGGTACGCTGTTTCCTTTAAAGACGGGGAATCCTACCTGTATTTTACCACTACCAATGAAATATTCCGATTTGATCCGGCTGCGATCAAAAACATAAATGCACCGTCGCCTGTGGTGCTGACTTCCCTCAGGCTATTCAACCAGAAGGTTGCCCACGGCGACAATACCGGGATCCTGGACGGCCCCCTTCACCAGGCCAGAACGCTTCGCTTTCGTCATGACCAGAATGTTTTTGCATTGGATTTTAGCTTGCTCAGCTATTTTAAAGCTGATGCTAACCGGTTTGCGTACCGGTTGGAAGGCTTTGACAAAGATTGGAACCTCGTCAACACTCCCTCTGCCACCTACACCAACCTGCCCGCAGGCACTTACAACTTCGAGGTTAAGGCGGTCAATGGCGATGGCGTCTGGACCAACAGGCCTTTGGCGCTGGAGATTATCATACTGCCGCCCTGGTGGAAAACCTGGTATGCCTATCTTTTCTACCTGGTTGTCATAGGGGCAGTCATTTACGCGATTAACCGGTTTTTCTGGCTGCAAACTTCATTCAGGAAGGAGAATGCCCTGAATCAGGTCAAGCTGGATTTCTTCACCAATGTGTCGCACGAAATCCGGACCCACCTCTCGCTGATCAGCGGGCCGCTTGAAAAGGCCCACGCACAGCTTCAGGAGGGCGGCGGAGACGTTGCACATAACCTCAATTGTGCCAGAGGCAACTCCGACCGGCTGATGCAGCTCGTGAATGAGCTGCTCGATTTCCGTAAAATCCAGAGCGGTGGCACCAGGCTCCTCGTACGTGAGCATGACGTGGTAAAGATTGTCAAAAGTGTCCTGGCCGCATTCGAACATGTCGGCCGCGAAAAGGAAATCAGGACTACGCTAATTTGCCCGGACACCCCGGTGCTCCTGTGGTTTGATATTGCCCAGATGCAGAAGGTATTTTACAACCTGCTTAGCAATGCCTATAAGTTTACACCCGCCGGCGGGAAAATTTCAGTTCGTATCACCGAAGTTTCACATGAAGTAAAGATATCAGTGGCAGATACGGGTAGCGGTATCTCGCCGGAGCACCTCAAAAAGCTGTTCACCTACTACTACCAGGCCGACTCCGGCAAACCGGGTTACGGCATCGGGTTGGCGCTTTCGAAAAGTATCGTAGAGCAACACCACGGCTACCTCACAGCCGAGAGCCGGCTGAGCACTGAAACCACAACCGGCGGCACCACTTTGACCATTCGTTTGCTCCAGGAAAACCGGCATTTCTCGCCAGACCAGATTGCACCTAAAAACGGGGACTACCTGACGGGTATGTTCACCGAACAGGCAGCGGCGCAAGCGGCTCCCTATGTGGCGGCGGGCAAGCTGAGCAACACCATCCTGATCATCGAAGACAACGACGAACTACGTGCATTTATCCGGGAGCTCTTCGAAGGTGAATTCAACACTATTGAAGCCGGAAACGGCCGCCTGGGCCTTGAACTGGCCAATGAGCACGTTCCCGATATCATCCTCTGTGACGTAATGATGCCGGAAATGAATGGCCTGGAAGTATGCCGGAACCTGAAAAACAATATCAGTACGGTGCATATCCCCGTCGTCTTGCTGACCGCCAGGACGCAGAATGAACAAATCATTGAAGGACTGGCCGCCGGCGCGGACGATTACCTGGTCAAGCCGTTCGATCCGCGCATTGTTTCGCTGAAAATCAATAATCTCATCCACCTACGCGACGATTTGAAAGAACGCTACCGGCAGGCGGTCCTGGCAGAACCCGAAACTGCCAACAATATTGCGCAGGACCAGAACGAAGCCTTTATCCGGAAGCTGAAGAGCCTTGTCACGGAGAACATATCCGACCCCGGCTTCGGTGTCAACGAGCTCGCCAGGCACGCGGGTATGAGCGTGTCGGTGTTGTACCGTAAAATGCGCTCCCTTACCGGCATGACGATCAATGAATTTGTCAAAACCATTCGTTTTCACGAAGCCAAGAGACTCCTGGAATCAGGCGTGTACCAGGTGGGCGAAGTGGCGACGCTCATCGGGTTTGAGGATACCAAGTATTTCAGCAGGGAGTTCGTCAAGATCTTCGGCCAGAAACCGAATGAAATAAAAAAACAACGTACGGTCTGAAAAATTGTCGCGCAATGCCGGAGCCATTCCGGTTTCCGGCATTTCGCCGAGATTAATTGACTACAAGCTTTTTGTACACTTTCATATTGCCCCCTTTTATTTCCGCGATGTAAATCCCTGGTCTCATGGTTACGGGAATGGCCATTACATGAGCACACGATCCGCCGCCGTGTTCAATCACGTTCGTGTAAGCAACCTGGCCGGAGGCATTGGTAAGCGTCACATAGTATTTTCCTTTTGCCAGGTTAACCAGTTCGAGGTTAACCTGGTTGCCCGAAACCGGGTTGGGATAGAGGTTGCCCGAACTGCCGGTTTCGCCGATTGTCACTTTTTCTATCCCGGTAAACACATAAGTTGCATCAAAGTCAAGAATTTTCAGCCTGTAATAGTTAAAGCCCGAAGACGGGTTTTTATCAGTGAACTTGTAGTTAATAACACCCTTGCCGCCTGTGGCCATCACTTCGCCGATTTTATTAAATGCACGCCCGTTCGGGCTTTTTTCTATTTCGTATTTCAAGGTGTTTTCTTCCAGGTCAATCCGCCAGGCCAGCACGACTGACTGCTCCTTCCGGTACGCCCGAAACTCCCTGAGGACTACCGGCAGCGCCGAGTTGAGCAGGGTGACCGTCGCATCACCTGCTGTTGGTGATGCCGGATCGTCGGTCAGGGCACTGGCAAAATTACTGCCGCTCACCGTCCCCTGGTTGCTGATCGAAGGCGCATTAGGGGGGACCAACGGGTTGTTAATGGCCACGTCGTAATAGATCACTACGCTGTCGCCGGGAGGGAGGGTACCTATGTTAAACGGCCCCTGGGCAAAACCCTTACCCGCGAGCGAGGCAAGGGCAAAGATGAGTATCCTCAATATGTTTTTCATCTGTATAAAAAGGTTTGAGCTGTGAGCTGTGAGGGGTGAGCTATTTATTCATCAGCCGTTTGTGTGCCGCTTGTAGCCAAATCACGGACACGGCGCCGATCCCCCGATAAAGGCACTGGGCGTTGTGGCGCTGGCCATTGCATTTGTATTATTGGCGTTCAGATAGGCCACGATATCCGGGGCGCTTACACCCGCGGCATTCCTTACCCTGAAAGAGTCGTTACTGCCTGCCGCGGGGATGGGAAACATACGCAGCCGTATATTTCCGGAAACCAGGTCCCAGGTTCCGCTAATGTTGTTCCCGCGTATGTCCGCGCAAAGATCACCCGAATCACTATCGTCGGTCCCTGACTGCATAAAAATGGCATGGCCTGAACCACTGTCTTTTGTAAGGAAGATATTGTCGGTCACGGTCATGCTCATCTGGTCGTTGAGCTGCAGAATCGCCTCTATGCCCCGTTGGTTAATGTGCTGAATGGTGTTGTTGTTTACCGTGACGTTCATCCCGCCACTTAAACCTTCGTTGGTGAAGGAGATGCCATTGCACCCGGCACAATTATTACCCGACAACGCAGTGGAATTCCCGATAGTGTTGTACCCCATCCGGCCCGTCATGCGCCCGGTTGCATTCGTCCCCTTACGCACGCTGAACGGCGTTGAGCCGGAGGTAACCACCGGAGAAACGGTATACGTATTGTTGCCGACATTAAAAGTAAAATTGCTGGCATTGTCGGACAACAACTGAAATCCCAATGAATTATCCGTAAAAGTATTCCCTTCCGCGGGTACGCTGGCTGTGCCGTTGCTGCCCAGCGTAATGGTCACATTGGCATTGTCGATGGACTGCCCGTAGAAGCCGGAACCAAAATTTTTCCTGAAAACCGACGACTTTACCGATGCGTTGATAACCGCTGTCCCGTGGCCCGAAATCAATACGCCCTGCGCGGATGTTGAGAGATAAGTGAGCCGGTCGAAAGTAGAGCCGGTCATGTTCAGCACCAGGTTTCCACCCGAATTCTGTATTTCGAACTGCCGGTGAAAATTCCCTGAAAACTCGCAATTGGAGACCATACAATTGCCCGACAGTTCAGTCAGCTGGACACCGTCTTCCAGGTTTTCGTCCCCGGCATTCTTCACACTCGAATTGCTCATCGAGAAATTGCTGACGTTTTTACCATTAAGGCCGATCTGCTTGCCACCCGAGATCGCTACGCCGGTTAAACTTACATTCGAGACCCCCTGGAAGTCGATTCCTGCGGCAACGTTGGTATTGGTACCGCCCAAAGCATTTCCGGCGGTGCCCGGCGGATCGATATTGGCGGTACCGTTATTCGTAAAGTTCATATTCGAAAGGTTGATCTTATCTGCCGATACAAACCGTGCGCCCCGTTGCTGGCAATTTTGAATCGTCCCACCGGAGCCCGGCGTAGTCCCGGTTCCCGTGACGGTAAGCCCGCCAACCGACCCGGTGCTCGTCAGAAGTATGCCGTTGGCCGCTCCATTCGACGAAATGCTTTGAAAATTGAGGTTATCCGAACCGATAACCGTCGCATTCACATTGAGGGCCGTTCCGGTTGTGGAAACAATACTGTTGCCCGTTCCGGTCACGTTTACAGTACCGCCGCCGGTTGCGCTGAAACCCGTACCGCTTGTCGTGTTGATCGTCAGCCCCCCGGTTCCGAAATTGATCGTGCCGCCTGTATTGGCGTTTAGCGTTACCGCGGGATTGGCCGCCGTAGTCAGCGATTTGGTGGGACTGTTAAAGTTTATCGCACCGCCGCCGCAATTTTGAACGCGGATCCCGTTGGCCGTCGAAGTAATGCTCCCCGTTTGGAAAGTGACGTTATTGGCGTCATGATTGTCGATGTCGACCGCATAACCCGTATTGTCCGTAATGGCGCCATTGTAAGTTACGGACGCGTTGCTTGCCGTGATACCCGAGAGGTTAAAAGCCGTGCCGCTCGGGTTGGTAATGGTCGTGTTGGAACCGAAAACAAATGTGCCCGAAGTACCATTGATCAGATCAATACCCGCATCTCCCCCGTTTAAAGTTGTTGTCCCGCTGAAATTATAAACACCATCAGCGTTGTCGAACTGCAAACCCGTACCGTTAGTGGCGCTTAATGTGCCGGTATTAAAGGTGATCGTCCCCGTTTGATGGCCGCCTTCGATGCGTACCAACTGGGCATTATTGGTTTGGGTAATGTTTCCGCCATAGGTTATACTTGCTGTTCCGCCGTTGACATTAAATGTGGTTCCCGTACCGGTCAGCGAACCACTACCGGCAGATATGGTCCCGGCAATATTGCCGAGATGGATGCCGTTTACCCCACCCGCGGAAGTCAACCCTGAAAACTTCAGATCTACCGTCGACGTTCCGGAAGATTGGGAGAGATTGAGAGCCGCACCGCCCGTAGCGTTAATACCGGACGTACCGTTGGTCACAATAACCTGCCCGGTATTGTTGGTACCCAGCAAGCCAATGCCATTGGCGGTAGTGATCCCCAGAGATCCGAAGGTTACGTTGCCTGTATTGCCCTGTATCGATACCCCGTCTGTACCCGAGCTGACCGTTGTAGCCCCGAAAGTCGGCACTATGGCGGAGGCGCCGGAAATCAAAATCCCCTGCGTGGCGCTCCCGCTTACAGAGGTGGCCCCGAAGTGAAAGCTCCCCCCAACGGAATTGATTGAAATGCCTTGCCCGGCGCTGCCCGTTGTCGTCAGGCTGAGTAACCCGCCGGTCAGCGTCCCTGTTTGCAGGTCCAGCGCCTGGCCTGTTCCGTTCAGGATAACGTCGGGCAACGCAGCGTTTCCGAGCGTCAGGGTGCCGAAAGTATTTCCGGTTATCTTTTTGCCGGTCCCTGCGTTGCCGACCGTCAATCCCCGGATCGTATTGCCGCCGGCAAGCGTAATGATGTCCGCATTGGCGGATGTCAACGAAACCGTTACCCCGTTGCCGCTGTTCATCGCGGGAAACTGGGCGCTGTAAGCAGCATCGGGCGTTAGCCCTGTAATGGTCTGCAGACTTTCGGACGCATCCTGACCGACCAGCTTCTGAGCGGGCAGCAAGTTGATGCTGCCGGTATACCCGGCGGCACTTTCGTATAAAAAGATGGTTTGCCCCGCCGCTGTTCCGGTTACATTGGTGATCAGCTTGAACGGGCTGCCAAGCCTTCCATCGCCATTCGACGCTGCGTTGTTATTCACAAACCAGACAACGCCGGCTATGTTCAGCGTGACGGTCGCCGACGCCGGGGCCGAGAAGCCATTGTCGGCCGTATAGGTAAAGCTGTCGCTGCCGTTAAAACCCGGAGCCGGATTGTAGGTAAAGCTCCCGTCGGTGTTCACCGTAAGGTTGCCTCCTGCGCCGGTTACCAGCGCGGCGCCGACATCGGCCGCATTTCCGTTCACTGCCGTTACGAGCAGTCCGCCGCCGGTATCATTGGACAAGACGCCCGCTGTGCTGCCGGGCGAGACCGGTACGTTACCTACCACATTATACGTGTCGGCATTTGCGGCGGGTGTACTGCCCACCGACACCGTCACCACCGCATCGTTGTCAGGCAGGTTGCCGTTGCCGGCGATGTACCCGAAACGGTCATTACCCGAAAAACCGGCCGGGGGCGTATAGACCAAAGTACCGTCCGCATTCAGCGCTACGGTACCACCGTTATCAGAGCTTCCCGAGCCACCGGCAGCGGTCGCGGTTTTGTCGCCCACAGGGCCAAAAGAAAGGACGGCCGGCGCGGGTATTCCGTAGTCATTGGATAGCACATTCTGTCCGGATAGCGGTGTATCAATGGATGTTGCATACACTTCGTCTCGGGCAAGCGCCGACGTTTTGACCGATCCTGCGATCAACGTGGTATTGACCGGTGCGGGTTCGGTCAGCACGACATCCGTGGCATCGCCTGTACCGCGGTTCCGGATTGCGGTGCGATACGTAAGCTCGTCGCCCGGATTGACTTGGTCGAGCGGTGGGTTATTGGTTTTCAGAATGTCTGTCAGCGTGGAAGAGATGACCGCTTTGGGCGGGCCTGCCGCCACCGAAACATTGTCCAACCCCAGCCCTTGTGCGGTAGACGGAGCCGCATCCGTAAAAAGCCAGCGAAGATAGATGTCGGCATTGTCGGCGATATTCAGCCCGGTCAGGGTAACGGTTTTGACGATGGTGGCAGGCGTATCGAAAGTATATTCCGGAGCTCCTGACATAAAAAGTCCGGGCGAGATATTGCCCGCGCTGCGCTCGGTCCACACCGACCCATCTGTGGAAGAAGAAAATCCGAGGCTGAAAACCGATGTATTTACGCGGTAACGCTCAACACTGAATGACACGGTCAGGGTGGTGACAGCGGCCCCCGTGGTATTCCGGAAACAGGCCATTACCGCGTTGGGGCTCGCATAGCCTGACGACGACAAAAAACCGACCGCCCTGTCGGCGCCGGTTGTTGTTCCCCAGTTATAGGAACCGCCCGTAACCGGGGAACCGCTGTTCGAAGTCTGCGCCACATTGGTCAGGCCGGTCGCCCAGGTGGCCGTGCTACCCTGGCCGGCAACAGAAACTTTCCAGTTTGCAGGGAGCGCCAGCCCGTTTGCCATCGTGTTAAAATCTTCCTTCACCGGCGTGTCGGGAAGGATTAAAGTTTGTGCCCGGACCGGATTTAATAGCGTAAGAAAGAGCAGGAAACCTGCTATTGCCGGAGTATAACAGCTTTTCATGAGAGGGCCAGATAGTTGAGCGTTTAACGATTAGCAAAGGTATATTTTTTATAATTTAAATTACAAAATTCCAGCCCCGTAAAACGAAGTAAATTTTGAAATTTTACAACCTTAACTTCTTGTTAATCAACCGATTGCACCTCTTTTCAAAAACAAGCCGTTCGCACCGGCAGGTCAGGCTATCCCGCCCTGCATCAGTTCCCTTATTGTCTGGCGGATCATAGGAAATTGTTCGGCGTCGCCTTTCATGAGGGCTTTAAAATAATTGGAAAGATTTTCCATGCTGATGTGGGAGGGAACGATCGGCACATTGGGATCGGTCACCACGTCCAGTACAGCGGGACGACCGGCGTCCAGGAGGCTGTCAAGTGCGGGACCTATTTCGTCTTCTTCTTCCACCCGCATACCTGCCAGCCCCAGTAATTTCGCAAATTCGGCATAAGGCACATCCGGGATGTCCTGTGAGGCTTCATATTTTGCCTCACCCGAAAGAATACGTTGTTCCCAGGTAACCATATTCAGGTCACAGTTGTTAAACACAACGACCAACAAACCGGGGTTTTCCCATTCTTTCCAATATTTGGCGATCGTAATCAATTCGTTCATACAAATCATCTGCATAGCGCCGTCACCGACCAACGCGATCGGAATTCTGTCGGGATAGGCAAATTTGGCGGCAATGGCATAGGGAACGGCCGGCCCCATAGATGCCAGGTTACCGGACAGCGAACCTTTCATTCCTCGCCTGCAGGTCAGGTTTCTCGCATACCAGAAGGCGCAGGTGCCCGAATCTGCCGATACGATGCATTTGTCCGGAAGCCGTTGCGACAATTCCATTACGACCCGCTGCGGATTGATCGGGTCAGCCGGTTGCATGGCCCTGCTTTCCACGACCTCCTTCCATTTGGCCACCTGCTTTTCCACTTCCTTGCGCCATGACCTGTCCGACTTGTATTGAAGAAGCGGAATGAGCCGCTGTAACGTCGCCTTGCTGTCGCCCAGGAGATTCACCTCCATCGGGTATCTTATACTCAATCGCTGCGCATCCGAATCGATCTGTATCCCACGGGCTTTGCCCGGCTCGGGAAGATACTCTGCATACGGGAAGCTACTACCTATCATTAAAAGGGTGTCGCAGCCTTCCATCAGTTCCCAACTTGGCTTGGTGCCCAGCATACCAATCGAGCCTGTTACATAGGGCAGGTCGTCGGGCAGTACCATTTTCCCGAGCAGCGCCTTCGCTACCCCCGCTCCCAGCAACTCGGCGATCTGTGAGACTTCCTCTTCAGCGCCGAAAGCCCCGGCTCCCACGAGTATGGCCACCCGCTCGCTCTGATTGAGAATAGCGGCGGCGTTCTTCAGTTCTTCGTAAGTCGGAATGGTCTTGGCAAACGAGTGCCCCACCCCGGTTACCACGTTTCCGTGTGTCCTTTTCGGTGTTTGCTCCATTTTTTCTTCCTGAACATCCAGCGGGACAATTACAACGGTGACCGTGCGCTTCTCGCTTGCAATTCGGAACGCCCGGTCTATCACCTGCCGGGTTTGCGACGGAACGGTAACCATCTGAACATATTCGTGCGCTACATCCTTGAAAAGTGAGACCAGGTCAACCTCCTGCTGGTAATTGCTGCCCAGCGACATCCGCCTCTGCTGACCAACCACGGCGACCACCGGCTGATGATCCATGCGGGCGTCGTATAGCCCATTGAGCAAATGTATCGCGCCCGGGCCGGAAGTAGCCAGGCAAACGCCTGTACGGCCTGTAAATTTGGCATGGGCACAAGCCATAAAAGCGGCGGACTCTTCATGTCGCGCCTGTATAAAGCGGATGCGGTCTTGCCGGTTCATCGCGCCGAGAATGCCGTTGATGCCGTCGCCGGGGTAACCGAACAACCGTTCGATCCCCCACTCCGCCATGCGGGACAATATAAAATCACTTACCAGCATATGCTTTTTTGTGTGTGGTGGAAAAATTAATCACTGCCAGCCCGAAAACAGCTGTGGTCAATCCTACCGGGAAAGCCGGGGGAAGAGAAAGAGCGGGCGGCTCCCGGGGAGCGGCCCGCTCCGAAACAGGTTCGCCGGTTTACTTTCTCTTGTTCAGGTTCCTGCTTTGTTCCAGATGCGATCGGAGTACGGGCAGGGTTTTGTCGATAAAAGCCCTGATTTCAGTGTCCTGCACATCTTCCTGGCCGTCTTCAAAAAGCTTCACCGTCTTCTCATGATCCTTCTCCATCTGCTGTGCATAGGCCTTGTCAAAGTCCCGCCCGTTTTTGGAAGAAACATCGGTTATAGCCTTTGCCGTCTCTTCGTCGGGACCGGCTGGTAGCGCAATCCCCTTAGCTGAGGCGAGTGCCTTAAGCTCATCGTTTGCCTTGGTATGATCGTCAACCATCATTTTGCCGAACTCCTTTATTTTGGGATCAACGCCTTTGGTTTGTGCTATTTCGCCAAGCTGTACCTCGGCCATTCCGCCATTTGCAGCTTTCATGGCAAATTCAGCGTCCTTCTCCGCGGTTGCATCGTTCATAACAGTATCATCGGGGATCTCGGTTACAACGTCGTTGGTACCGTCTACCTGCGTTTGGGAATCCGTTTTCGGGCCACAGCCAAGAAAGTGCAGTGCAGACAGGGCGAGTAATACGGAAGTTATCAGCGTTTTCATCAGATGTTTTGGTTTAAGTGTGCAATAAAAATTGGATGTAAAACAAGTCTGTAAAAGGTTTAAAAGTGCTCTGCCGGTCACCACGAACCGATGCCAACCATTGTGTCGGGCAGTTAGTTCGTTATTTTCAAGCCTGCCTGGGAAATAACATTGCGCAACCGGTTATAGAGCGTCTTCCGGTCAATTCCCAGTAGGCGGGCGGTTTCACTTTTGTTGTAATTGGTACGGATCAGTGCTTCCTCGACATCTTTCGGTGTAATACTGCGCGTCGTCTTTTTATCCGTTTCCTGAAATTCGCGGCTTTCCACCGTCACCGCAGACCGCGTGTCTTTGATATGCCCCGGAAGCAGTTCTCCCTTCTTATTTTTCTCTCCTGGATGGCCCTGAGCAGAAACCCCTGAACTTCATAGTCCAGGTTCCCAATCTCATCCAGGAACAGCGTTCCGTTGTTCGCGGTTTCAAACGCCCCTGTTTTCCTTTCCAGCGCCCCGGTAAAGCTCCCTTTTTCATGTCCGAAGAGCTCACTCAGGGCCAGCTCCCTGGACAGGCATCCACAGTCCACCGCAATAAAAGGGGAGCCACTACTCCCTTTGTGGGCAATATGGCGCGCCACCAATTCTTTACCGGTGCCGGTCTCGCCATATATGAGGACATTGAAATTAGTAGGCGCTACCAGGTCGATCAGATGGTACATATTTTTTGCAACAGAGCTGATTCCCTTTACAAAGTCCATATCGGACGGCCGAAACGGTCCCCCGGGTGCTGAAGCACGCCGTTCCTTTAGCTTGGTCAGCGCGCTCAGGAGCTGCCCGGTCGCAAAAGGATAATTAAGGCAGGAAAAGACACCTGCATGGATCAGGTCTACGGCTACATGCAGCTCTATATGGCGGTCAATAATGATCAGGTCTATCCCCCTCCATGCTTCCTTAAACGCCGATACCACGGTCATATAGCCCACTCCCTTCAACCAGGGGAAACAACAGATGACCGTATCGGGCTTAAGGTTGCCGATGAGAGATTGCGCTTCCGCAAGAGAATTCGCTTCCCCCGTTTCGAAGCCTGCCTCCGCCAGCATACTTCCCAATACCCTCATATATCCGTGCGGATACCCTGCCAGCAAAATTTTCATACGTACATTTTCTTTATCCGGCCGGTATTCCGTCCGGTTCCACTTCGTCTTCAGGCAGGAATCTTCCGTTTTTTCTCCCGGTGCCAGAATCTGTGCTGCTCAATCGCCCTCACAAACAGGTCTGCCAGTTTTTGCGGGTCGGCGCCGACCACAACACCCTCCCTGAGCACGCTTTCCTCGGTAAAGGTTTCGGGTAATTTTTTGTAGAAATAGGTCGCTTCCAAAACCGGTGTCGACGAGGCGTCTGCCGCTACCGGCTTGCAATGTCTGAAAGCCTGGTTCAGAAAATGGATCGCATCGGCGTCGGCTTCTACGGTTGCAACGCTATTGGCGCCGCCCGGTACATATACTGCATCGTACAGCACTGCAGCAGCCGTCAGGAAACTGTGCTGAACTTCTATTTTTTCGTCCCGGGCCGAAGTGATGTAACCTTTATCTTTCTGTTTTCCGGGGTATCTTTTTTCTCTTTCATGTGTGAAAAGGTTTTAACGTTGAGTAGTGAGGTGAATCGCATTCAGGATTTCGGCCGGCGCGGCACCCGCCGGCGCCCGGATGCTAAATTGTCAATACCCCTAGCCGGGGGCAAAAACCGGTCCAACCCGGAGCCATAGCGCCTCTTATCCACTTAAACGACAATAGGTTACCCTACCCGGAGAGGAATAGTGGGGAACGGGTCGGATACAATGAGGAGTAATAGGACAGACTTTACCGGTGTTATACCTCCGGGTCATCCCGACCGCAGTGGAGGGATCTCCCGGTCCCAGTACCCAATCCCTTTCAGAGGACTTTTTAATACCAACAGGAGATCCTTCGACTCCGCTGCGCTCCGCTTCAGGATGACCATCCGGCAGATGCGCTACCATTGACAACAACAGGTTTGGAGCCGCACCAACCGGACGGTCATCCCGACCGCAGCGGAGGGATCTCCCGATCACAGTACCAAATCCCTTTCAGAGGACTTTTTAATACCAACAGGAGATCCTTCGACTCCGCTGCGCTCCGCTCAGAATGACCATCCTGGTGGTATGGTTTTCGCAGGTAAAACCTCACACTATCAAAACTACACTATCATGGAAAAGCCGGACCAATACCTCATCCCCGCCGCCCGACACGGTGAAAATGAAATTATTAAGGAACTTTTGAAGCGGGGCGCCAACCTGAACTTCCAGGATGAAAAGGGGTACACTCCTTTGATGATCGCCTGCTATAACAACCGAGCTGCCACCGCAGAGCTCCTTATTTCGTATGGAGCAGACCTGAACCTGGCTGACTACGGCGGAAATACTCCCTTAATGGCCGCAGCTTTCAAAGGCTACCGGGATATAGCGGAACTGCTCATCTCCCACCAGGCGGATCTGAACCTGCAGCACGGAAACGGCGGGACCGCCCTGATGTTTGCCGCGATGTTCGGAAGAAACGACCTGCTGAAACTGTTGATCCAGCAGGGAGCAGATACCTCTCTTCGTGACGCACGGGGTCTATCCGTACTGGACCTCGCCAGGCTACAGGGAAACGAAGAGGCCGTGCGTTACCTCTCGGAGACGCAACCAACGGGTAGAATGCAACCCGTACGTAATTCTGCGCATCGTGATACGGAAGACACTTAAGAATTTGCCGGGTACCCGACCACGTTTATAGTGGATTGGCGGGGAAAAGTCGCAAAGGCATGGTCCCGCTATTACGGGGATCCCTACGCACTGGCCAAACCTGTAATTCTCCAATTGTTTTCAGCGCGGTGACGGCCCATGTCCCAAAGCCGCCCCGTCTCAGGGCTGAACCTCCTCCACACATGAGACTTCAGCCAGTTTAATCCCCTTGCTGAAGTCGATCTGCTTCAGGTCTTTGAACACCATTTTACCGTCTTTCTCTTCCGAAGCCCCATAACCTTCTATCGCCGCCCCATCCCGGATGAGGAATACTACCTGCCGCACAGAGCGTTTGCCTTCCGACATAAAATTATAGTCTGCCAGCAGCGTATCCCCCATCAGCCTGCCCTCTATTTCCCCGGAATTCCTGTCTTTTTCAAAGAAATTGTAGCTGAGGGTCCCGGTGACGACATTGGGAAAAACTTCCACTTTTAATTGGACCGTATCGCTGCCGAAGGTATTGGCGTAACACCCCGTTTCGGGCACCTGGATGGTAGCCCTGGTGGTGTCCCCATCGACCGTAGCGGTGTCGTCAGCAGCGGTCTGCCTGGTGTTATTGCAGGCAACTGCCACCAGCAAAAGAGAAATGATGGATATTGTTTTCATAACACATTGGTTGAAGTGTCTGCCGGATTGCTGATGTTTTGACTATGCCGGTACACAGCGGCTACTCAACGGTAAAGATGACAAGATAAAATCATATTTGGTTGACTTGCTGTAATTTCTGCACTAAGTTTATAGAATATCCACAGACTCATCCGCCCGTTTCCGGGCTGCTTTCAACAAACAAAAACCTATAAAACACACAAAATCATGAGCACAGAAAACCTTCACAGCCAAGAGGCGGTCGATAAGCTCAAAGAGATGGTTGATAAAATCGATATCGGCATGATGTGCACCCCGGTAGAGGGAACCGGCCACGTCCACGCAGTGCCGATGAGCAGACAAGAGGTAGACGAAGCGGGCAATATCTGGTACCTGTTTTCGGCAGAGAGCGAAACCCACCGGAACCTGCTCCGAAACAACAAGCTGAGCCTCCTGTATGCAGATGTAGGGAATTACAATTTCCTGAGTATCAACGGTACGGGTGAAATATCGCGCGACAGGGACCGGATCGAAAAATACTGGAACAAGATGGTGGAAGCGTGGTTTGAAAATGGGATCGAAGACGCGCGGATCAGGATCTTAAAGGTGATTCCTTCTGAAGCGCATTATTGGGATAACAAGACGAATAAGCTCGTTACTTTCTTCAAAGTGGTGGCGAGCGCTGCATCAGGCGCAAAGCTGGATATCGGGCGCGAAGGGGACCTTGATTTGTCGTGATGGGTGAAGGCATAGGCCACGGATAAATTAGCGTTTCGAAACAAGATCTGAATACTGGCCCATGAAGTCGGCAACCAAAAACACGAGAATCGTCAACGCTTCGCCCCGGGCGATATACAACGCATTTACTGATCCGGCTGCGTTAGTGGCATGGCAGGCGCCGGGGAATATGACCGCCCAAATCCACCACTTTGACCTTAAGATAGGCGGCGGATATGAGATGTCGCTTTTCTATCCTGAAAAAGAAGGCGGGAAGATGAAGGGCAAAACTTCGGAAAACGAAGACAGGTACCGGGCGAAATTTATCGAGCTTGTACCGTTTAAGAAGATTGTACAGGCTATCAACTTTGATGCTCGCGATCCCGGCTTCGCGGGGGAGATGATCATGGAGGTAACCCTCGAAGCCCGTGGTGATGCGACGCTGGTGACCATTGTTTTTGAAAATATTCCGGCGGGGATAGACCCTGGGGACAACGAAGCCGGGACGGAGTCGTCGCTAGACAAGCTGGCTTTGTATGTGGGAGATGAGCGGGAATCGCACGATTTGTAGAGTGGTTAAAAGACGCGTGCTTATATTGCAGGCAATCCTAATATTGCCTGTTATGTCAGATAGAAAATTCCCGATCGGCCCGTTTGTTTTGCAGGAAAGCTATACCGAAGCAGAATGGACTGAATTGATCCGCATTATCCGGGTGAACCCGTCCCGGTACCAGGAAACCGTTGCGCATCTCAGCGACCGGGACCTGTCGAAAACCTACCGCGACGGAAGCTGGAATGTACGGCAGCTGGTCCATCACGTGGCCGATATTGCGCTGCTTCATTATTTCCGGATGAAAAAGGCGGTCATCGAACCCGGCTATGAAATTACGCTGATCGATATGGACGCGTGGGCCTCCGCCCGGGACTCCCGGACCTTGCCCGTTTCCGCTTCACTGGCCATGTTTGACGCCATTCTCCAGCGGTACGCCGATTTTGCCGAAACGCTGGATGAAACGCAACTGGCCGTTTCCTACTATCACCCGCTCCGTAAAATATGGATTAACCAGAAGCAGGCCCTGGCCATGTCAGCCTGGCATGTACAGCATCACCTGGCGCATATTCGCCTGGCAATTTCTAACCCGGACACCGGTGCGGATGATGCAGTTTAACAGCGCCTGATAAAAGGAAAAGGAAGATGGCGAAGTTCTGGGCGGCCACGAATTCCATTGAAGCACGTTTGGAGCTTTGATTTAAATAAACAACGCTTAGCTTTTGACCTGGTTGAGGATCAGACATCCGGCAGATTGTGTTAAAGGGGTTCGACGGGCTCACCCGCCTACCGGAAGGCAGCCTCCGGTAGGCAGCCTTCGACGAGCTCAGGCGCCGTCCGGCAGGTGCCATCCGGACGGTGTCATCCGGACGGCGCCTGAGCCTGTCGAAGGCTGTTCTTTGGATACCCATTCAATAGAAGCCATGCGTTCCATTATCAGCCATCTGTAAGTTGGTTGTACAGAATGCACGAATGGTTTAGTTTGATTCGTGCATTCTGTACAACAAAGTGCAAGTGCCTGATCGTCACACGCTGGGTTTCTATTGAGTTTGTGTTCAAGGATAAAAGGCCTTCGACAAGCTCAGGCACCAGCCTTCGACAAGCTCAGGCACCAGCCTTCGACGAGCTCAGGCACCAGCCTTCGACGAGCTCAGGCACCAGCCGGAGGACACCGTCCGGATGGCGGGTGAGCCCGTCGAACCCTTTTTATGCCCCAAACTCACAGCCTTCGGATATTCAAACAGGGCAAAATCAAACACTTGAAGGTTTGAGCAGTGAGCAGTGAGCGGATGCCGGCAGCTTTATTCATCAATGGTTTGTGTACCGCTTACAGCTAAGGCTCATGGCTATTTCAATGGATCAAAAAATGATTACATCCATGTCCCCCTTTCCTCACCTCGTCCGTCATGGGGATGTAACTAAACAAACAGGAACATGAAAGAATTTGCATTGATTTTCAGACTGCAGGACGTGGCAGGCTTCAAACCCTCGCCGGAGCAAATGCAGGAACGTATGAACTGGCTGGCCGGGATTGCCGCGCAGAACAAGCTGGCCGACAAAGGCAATACGCTTTTGCCCTCGCCCGGGAGCGCGAAAACCGTGAGGGCGGACGGAACCGTTACGGACGGCCCTTATACCGAAATCAAGGAGTTTATCAGCGGCTATATCGTGGTGAGGACCGAAACCATTGAGGAAGCCATCGAAATGGCCCAAAGTAACCCGATTTTCAAAATCGGCGGAAACATCGAAGTGCGCGAAGTACTGAAACGCGACTAAAATCAACGCCCGATGCCGGCCAGGGAAAACACCCATGCACTATTACCCCACTTGTTCCGGCAGGAATATGCCAGGATGACGGCCGTATTGTGCCGTCATTTTGGTTTAGAACAGATCGAACTGGCCGAGGATATTGCCGGTGATACTTTCCTGAAAGCCTCCGAAAGCTGGGCCGTGGACGGCATTCCCGAAAACCCGGTGGCCTGGCTCTATACCGTGGCGCGCAATAAGGTGCGGGATTACCTGCGGCATCGGGCGGTTTTTGAAACGAAAATCAGGCCCGGCTTTACCGACGATAACGACCTGACCGACCATTTTGACTTCGACGAAGGGCTGATTGCCGATAGCCAACTGGCGATGATTTTTGCGGTATTCAATCCCGAATTGAGTGCCGAAAGCCAGATTTGCCTGGCCTTGCAGGTGCTTTGTGGTTTTAGTGTGGAAGAAATTGCCAATGCTTTCCTGGCCAAACCCGAGACTATCAAAAAACGCCTGCACCGGGCCAGAACCCGGCTCCGGGAAGACCGTTTCCGTATTGTTGCGCTCGGCGAAACCGACATCCGTCCGCGGATCGACGCCGTGCTGAAGACCCTCTACCTTTTGTTTAACGAAGGCTACTTTTCCCGCACCCACGACCAGGCGGTGCGGAAGGAACTCTGCTCGGAGGCCGTCCGGTTGAACCTGGTATTGACCGAAAACCCGTTGACCAACACGCCGGAAGCCAATGCACTGCTCGCGCTGATGTGCTACCAGAGCTCCCGGCTCGAAGCCCGCACGGACGGCGACGGACAGATTGTCCGCTACGAAGCGCAAGACCGGAGCTTATGGGATCAGTCACTGATCGACAAGGGGAATTACTACCTGATCAACGCCGGTGGCGGCGAAACACTCTCCAAATACCACCTCGAAGCGGCTATTGCCTATTGGCATACCCAGCCTGATACGCCCGCCTCTGCACCGGAACCCACCGAAAGCCGGACTGCAAAAACTTCCAAATGGCAGCATATTCTGCTTCTTTACGATGAGCTGCTCCGGGTAGCATATACGCCGGTGGCCGCACTAAACCGGGCCTTCGCCTATGCCCGCGTGTATGGCAACAGGGCGGCTATACGCGAAACAGAAACGCTGGGCTTCACCGAAACCAGCGACTACCACGCCCTGCTCGGTTACCTCTACACCAGCGTCGACACCTCGAAGGCTGTAGATCATTACCGGCGTGCCATAGCCCTTTCGCAGTCGGAAGCAGCCCGGCAGGTGTTGGAAAAACAATTGATGTGTTTGTAGGCGTACGACGGCGTTGGTCTGCGAATAGGTAGGGGCGTTAGGCTACATACTATAGTTCTAAGGAAAAGGCGTTGGCAGACTGGCGTTATAGAGCTGGCCTGGCCTGAGTCAGCCTGCCCCGAGCTTAGCCGAAGGGAAGGTGGTCCCTGAGCCTGCCGAAGGGGACCGTTTACTCAAAATATGAGATGTATTTTAGAAAATATTCGATTTTTTGATATATTGTAAGTTTGAAATAATCCTCTGTTGTGATGAATCCTCTAGAATCCAATAATGTACTTTTTTATAAACGGTTCCTTCTAATCCGCCGGATGGAGGCCTTCTTTGTTGACTATATGTTAGTAAAGAGCCCCTATTAGAAGAGTCACAAAAAAAAATACGCAACAGCGATAGCGCAAATAGGATCAGTAGTAGCTGTATTGGCGCTATAAAATTATACTCTGTAGCGTATATAAATAAGTTAGCAGCAATATTATAAAACGATAGGATATAAACTAAAAACTAATGAAACTCTTAAAATTTGAAGCTAGTAACGTACACGGGTATTTAAATTATAAAATCGACTTTCACGAACGTTTGACTTTTTTAATTGGTATAAATGGTACTGGGAAGACTTCTGTACTAAAGCTTATTCTTGGACTTATTTCACCTTCTTTTAACTACATTAACAGCATTGACTTTAATGAAGTGGAATTGATATGCGATGAACCAAACAAGGGACTAATTACTATTACTGCAACTAAAAACAATGATAACAATGAAGTAAAATTGAGTTTAAAAACTAATGGTGGTGAGCCATTGGAGGGAGTTTTCAATCGTATAAGCCAAATACAATTAAATGAACTTGACAATGACGACTCTAGTGAAAAAATGCGGTTTATTATTGAGGCATTTGACAAACACGAAGTTGTCCAGGCAATTAAGAGTTTGACTACCCCTTTATTTTTGGGACTTGATAGAAGAGTTTATGAAGGTCAACAAATTGACAAAATGCGTCAAAACTTTTTGTTTAGAAGAAGATATAGGCACTACCCTCAAAATGACCCTCTCAATATTAGTCTCATGGAAATTCAAGAAGTAATATATGATTACGTGAGAATTATAGCTTCTGAACAACCCAAAATAAATCAAGATTTTAAAAACAAAATTCTATTACAATCTTTTGAGTTTTTAGAAAGTCAAGAACTAAATATTGTTAAGGATTTTCGCGAACTTAAGGGCAAAAGAAAAGAAGCTATTGAAGCTTTTGAGAATTTAAGAATAACAGGATTTACAGAGCATATAAACAATTTTTTTGACCAACTTGAAGCTACTTTGAGAAACTTGAATGAAATTCAAGGCAAGAAAAAGGGTGATGAAATAGATTTAGATAATATCCACATTTTTCAAAAGTGGTTTAATAATCAGCCTCAATTAAAAAGGATAAATGAATTAATAACTTATAATCTTGCATATCAAAAAGAGTTAGATAAACTCTATGAGCCAATTGAAAAAACAAAAAATATTATAAATAGTTTTTTTAGTGAGAGTAAGAAGGAACTTCTTATCGACCCACAAGGCGAATTAAAAGTCAAGTTTAAAAACGGCAAAATCGCTAATATTTACGAATTGTCTTCTGGTGAGAAGCAAATTGTAACAATGTTAGGTCATTTGATATATTTCGAAGAAAAATACAAAAATGAATCAGGTATCTTTATCATTGATGAACCAGAAGTTTCCCTTCATTTAGCTTGGCAAGAAATATTCGTAAACTCAATCTTAACTGCAAGTCCACGAACTCAATTCATTCTAGCTACACATTCTCCTGCAATTATTGGAGACAATTCAGAATCATTGTTTCAGGATTTAGCAGACTTAAATTAATTGACAGTATGTTAGAGTTTGGATATAAAGCATTAAAGGCTTTGCCTAAGTTTTTTTCATATAGAAACGATATTGACATATATACAGAAGATAAAGTTGCAGATAAGGAATTTTATAGAACACTTTTTAAAAGGGTTTTAGGTGACGAAATAAAAATCAATGATGTTACACCTTTAGGATGTAAGACTAATGTATTGAATGCTTTTGACAATCAAGATAATGCTGACAAAAGGAGAAAAATTTATATGATTGATGGTGATTTGGAGCTGATTCTTGATACAAATAGAAAGACAACAGGAAATTTAATCGTATTAGATTCTTACTGCATTGAGAATTATTTAATAGATGAAACAGGCGGGATTGAATTAATTTACTTTTCAAACGGGAGCGAGACTCGTGACAATTTGAAAAATAAACTCAATTTTAGTAAATGGTTAGAATACAATGCTCCATGTTTAATAGACCTTTTCATAAATTTTGCAATTTTAAGGAAATATGGCGGTGGGCCAATCATTAAAAATGCTCACGACTTCTTAACTCAAAATGGAAAACAGACTATACTAGATAAAGATTCCATAAGTCAATATTCACAAGAGATCAAATCTGAGATTATTCAAAGATTTGTCATTAATGGTATTGTTAATCCCGACGATACATACTCAAATGACTATATATCTATTTCTGACAAATGGAAAACTAACAATATGACATTATTGCGAATTGTTTCAGCAAAAAACTATTTAATTCCTTTATTTCAATTTAGAATTAATTACTGCATTGATAAAGGTAAAAGTTTAGTTCCTAAGAATTCATTTAAACTATTTCTAGCTGACAAATGCGACATTAAAAGACTAAGTTTTATAAAAGAGAAAATATAATAACTGTGCCTAACAGGCGTTTGGATCAATGGCGGGTGAAGTGGTTGATTGAACATTCTACCTCGCATCAACTTTTGTGGTATATTGACAGTTTTGTGCTCCGAAATCCGCCACTTCGCCAATCGCCAAACCGTTATTCTTCACTTTTAACGAGCTTACACCTTCTCAGAAAAGAAATGGAAGACAAACTATTTAAGGACTTTAATTTCTCATTGTTGGACGACCCAAGATTTAAGGAGGAAAGTGTTCGGGAGGAATTGATAGCGCCCTTAATTAAAGATCTTGGATACACCAATTCTGGAAATACACAAGTCATCCGAAATCATGGATTAAAGCATCCCTTTGTTTCTATCGGTTCGAGCCGAAAGAGTGTTACTGTAATTCCAGATTATCTAATGCAAGTTACCGAAAAACCCGCTTGGATATTGGAGGCGAAATCACCTATTGAATCTATAACCGACACTAAACATATTGAGCAGGCATATTCTTATGCTATACACCCTGAAATTAGGGTAAACTATTTTGCGCTGTGCAACGGACGCCATTTTGTTCTTTATAACATTAGTAGACCTAAGCCGCTATTTGATATTTCGTTAAGAGCTATTGACCTATACAGAAGTATGTTGAAAGAGCTTATTGGCCCATCAAAGGTCTTTGTCTATCCTGACGAAAAGCTGAGCAAGGACTTTGGGCTTCATATTAAAAGATTAGGCTTCAAGAGTTCAGATTCACTTCTTATTATAGATGTAAATCCTTTATTTATAATAAAGTATAACGATGATCTCTTTAGTTTCTCTGCATCAATTGGCGATGAAGATACTGCATATCTCGGGACTTTTGACTTTAGTCTTGAAGTAGCTAAACAACTTATACCAATAATTGGTAAAGCCAGTTTTATTCAGTTAATGCAGCCAACAAATGGCAGACAATTACAATTCAACTTAGACAGAAAGCTGAATCTTAATTTGAAAATTTCCTTACCTGAAAAAGAAAATCTAGTTGAAAATGATAGAGAAATTTATCTTCCGCTGTTAATTAAGAAATTTATCTTCTTATAATTTCAGCCTGAAATAAAGCGAATGTATAGCAATCAGTTTTGTAATAGTTTGGCTGGTGAACTAATTAATTCTACTGAAAAACTGACTTGTAGCATTAAACTCTTCTTACTTGTATTTTTTACTTAGCCCCCAACAACCGCTCCAACCTCGCCAAAAACTCATCCTTCTCTTTAAGCATCCGTTCATAAAGTTCAATCTTTTCTTCATGAATTTGGATAACCTTTTGGGTCAAAAACTGGTTTGATATTGAATACCGCAGAATTCCCTTTGAAGTCACTGCTGTTAAACGTATTCGCAATCACATTCACCGCATTTTCCTCATCAAAATTCTTAATCGCTTCCACGGGTATTTTTAATATTTGGGACACCTGTCGTAGAATGGCATCGTCGATGGCTTCCTTCTGCTCGAGTAGGGATACCTTCTGCTGGTTCCAGTCTTCGCCCAGCTCCCAGGCGATGGCTTCTTGCTTGAGGTTCAACATCTCCCGGAAGCGGCGGATGTTGCGGCCTTGGTGTACTTTTTTGGGTTCGGGCATGGTAGTATAGTTTTGACTTCGACAGGCTCAGTCACCGTTTCGGCCCCTGAGCTCACGGTCCGCCGCTGCGGTCGAAGGGCCCGCTTTGGTTTTGGATTCCCCGTAGCTTTGGCTCCGACCCTTCGAGTATCCTCAGGGCAGGCTGCTCAGCCGCCGCCATTGGCCCCTGAGCTCGTCGAAGGGTAGGGTAAAGATACGGCTTTTTGGGGAGAAGGCAGCGGAGAAGATTACCTCAATTTTTGCGGTGAACAGATAGTTGTATCTTAACCCTTAGGCCCAGCTCGTTCGGCCGTCGAAAGTAAGGGGCTAACACACTGATTTTTCATTTGTTACTTCCAAGATTCGATCCGTGATGCCACAAGCACGAATTATAATTTCGAGGCTGAAGCCAGCTGGTGAAAATCTGCCTGTTCTATCGCTATTTGTCCGTTTATTATTGCGCGGGGCGTTTTGTTTTGAATTTCAAAATATTATTCTATTTTTTGGAATTTTTCTTAATTTTGACTGTTGAATAACTAGAACACCTATTGATGCGGATCGTTACTTTTTCCCGGATAAAGGAGTTTTCGGGAAAGCATCCTGATGCCGATATTCCTTTGCGGGATTGGTATTTCAAAACGCTGAGGAGTGAATGGGATAATTTCCACGACATGAAGAAAACGTTTAACAGTGTGGATTATGTGGGCAACAATCGATTTGTGTTCAATATTAAAGGGAATGACTATCTACTGGTTGCCATTGTTATATTCGCCTCAAAAAAGGTTTACATTCGTTTCATTGGCAACCATAAAGATTACGACCGGATTGATAGCAAGAACATTTAGAAAGTAATGAGAGCAATACAAACAGAGAAAGAATATAAGGCGATTTGCGCCAGGATCGAGGAGTTGCTTGCTGTTGTCGGGAATGATACACCTGTAACGGACCAGAATTTTATTGAGCTCGATTTACTCTCGGACCTTGCAGCCGACTACGAAGAATCCAAAGATCCTTTGCAAAAGCCATTGCTCACTGATGTGATCCGGTTGCGTATGCATGAAAGAGAACTTAATCAAAAAAGGCTGTCGGAACTGCTGGGTGTCAGTACTTCCAGAGTAAGCGAATACCTGACCGGGAAAACAGAACCGACTCTGAAAGTGGCCAGGGAAATAAGCCTCAAGCTGGATATTGACCCGGCTGTCGTGCTCGGTGTGTGAGGTGAGCTATCTCGTCGGTCGGTAGAAACCCGTCCGAAGCCAAAATGGTTGATGACAAATGCTATGTCACTTCCCCGCTAACAACCGCTCCATCCTCGCCACCATCTCATCCTTCTCTTTTATCATCCGCTCGTAAAGGGCGATCTTCTGATCGTGTAGTTCAAGAATTTTCTCTATCGGGTTGATAGTTGAGTTATAGAACACTGATGCCGGTTGGCTACAGTGGGTAAACGTATTGGCAATCACATTCACCGCATTTTCCTCATCAAAATTCTTAATCGCTTCCACCGGGATTTTCAATATTTGGGATACCTGTCGTAGAATGGCGTCGTCGATGGCTTCCTTCTGCTCGAGGAGGGATAACTTCTGCTGGTTCTTCCCGACGTATGGAGGGACCAGCTCAACTCCCAGGCGATGGCTTCTTGCTTGAGGTTTAGCATCTCACGGAATCGGCGGATGTTGCGGCCTTGGTGTACTTTTTTGTGGTCTGACATAGTAGTATAGCATTTGGGTTTTTTCAGCCCCTGAGCTCGGTCGAAGGGAGCCACCGGTGGACGGTCACGGAACTCTCTGATTAGTGATAGGATAAAGATAGCCCTTTTTGGAGAGAATGCAGCGGAGAAGATTACCTCAATTTTTGAGGTGAATGCAACCTGTGTATCAACGTCACTTTACAAGTGCTTTTAGCGCATCCTTACTTGGCAGGTACAGTTTGTACTCTTTTGAAAAAATGGTATTATTCTCTTTGGGCAAGGTTGTTTCTACAACTGCTTCGCTCCTGTCTTTACAGATTATGATCCCTACTGTGGGTTTTTCAAAATCCTGTTTGACATACCGGTCGTAGTAATTTACATACATCTGCATTTGGCCTATATCCTGGTGTTTGAGTTTGCCAATTTTCAGATCCACCAGCACAAAGCATTGGAGCAAACGATTGTAGAGCACCAGATCCACGTAGAAATTTTCACTATCCAACGAAAACCTTACTTGGCGGCCGCCGAATAAGAACCCCTTTCCCATTTCCAGCAAATAAATGCTCGATCTTGTTAATAATAGCGGTTTCCAGGTCTGATTCCGTGTAGCCCAGATCATGGTAGATGTACTCGTAGTCCGGGATAAAGAGCAGAAGGTCTTCGTTGAGCTCTTTAAAAAGGCTAGCCAGTGTGCGATAGCGCCATCGCTCCCGCCCATGGTATAACAAAACGGGGATAATCGGCGATATGGTCTTATCCTGGGCGATTTGTTTAAGATGGCCGGCGGCGATGTAGCTTAATATCTGTACCGCCGCGAATTTTTCGAGCTTACTCTTGTGTTCGAGAAGCAGAGAGATCTTTACCTCCTGCTTGCCTGATTTCGCACGGCAGGAATATACGATGTCACTAACGGTCTTCCGCAGCTCTTTGGAAATGTAGGTATCCGGGAGTTGGCTGAGCGTCGACAGATCGATAAGAGTGGGGATATGCCGCGGCAGGCAGCATACGGCTTTCCGGGGAGAAGGGCGTGAGGGAATTTACCTCAATTTTGTAATAAATTTGGGTGGGCCACGAATGCACTAATGAATGCTTATTCGCGGAATTCGTGGCTATTTTTCGCCCAACTCCTCGCGTATCCGGGCTACGTAGGCGGGAGTGACTTCCTGGATCCTACAGATTAACGCTACGGGCAGGTCTTCGAGTATCATATTGCGGATGGCCTTTTCGGTTTTTTCTTGAAGACCAATCTTCTTTCCTTTTTCAACGAAAATATCCAACGTGTTCATCACAGTATGTTTTATGTTTGCAGGTACATCTTCCAGAATTCCGTTAATTCCATCTTCCTTCAGACCGCTTACTCCAAAGGTATAAACAAAGAGACTGGTTCGCAAGTTCTGTTGTGTCTCCATAGCCAGCGAAAGTATTGCCGGGATTAAACTCCGGAGTCTCTTTTTTAACTGGCTGTATTTCAGTGCCAGCAGAGAAGCTTGTAGAAATTTATTCTCCAATGCTCTGATCTGCTCGTCGGGTATCTCGCCCAGGTCATGGTAGATGTAATCGTAGTTCGGGATAAAGGGCCGAAGATCTTCACTGAGGTCTTTGAAAAGGGTAGCCAGTGTGCGATAGAACCATCGCTCCTTCCCATGATATAACAAGACCGGAATAATCGGCGATACTGTCTTATCCTGGGCGATTTGTTTAAGATAACCGGAATAGATATAACTCCCTAGCTGCGCAGGCATGAATTTTTCAGACTTACTCTTGTGCTCAAGTAAGAGTGAGATTTTTAACTCCTGCCTGCCCACTTTCGCACGGCAGAAATATACGATGTCGCTCACCGTCTTTCGTAGCGCTTTGGAAATGTAAGTGTCCGGGAGTTGGGTGAGGGTCGAAAAATCGAGCAAGTCCGCGACATTTTTAGGTAGACAAGCTCTGAAATAGTCGATGGCTATTTGTTTGTCTGCCAATATGGCCCGCAGGAATTTATCGTGTATGGATGCAATGGTCGTCATGATCTATGTATAGCATGTATAGGGTGAAGATACGGCTTTCCGGGGAGAAGGGCGTGAGGGAATTTACCTCAATTTTGTAATAAATTTGGGTAGGCCACGAATGCACTAATTAATGCTTATTCGCGGAATTCGTGGCTATTTTTCGCCCAACTCCTCGCGTATCCGGGCTACGTAGGCGGGAGTGACTTCCTGGACCAGTGAGATCTTCAAGTCCCGCTTACTACGCTTCGAACCGCAGGAATATACGATATCACTGGCGGTCTTTCGTAGCGCTTTGGAAATGTAAGTGTCCGGGAGTTGGGTGGGGGGTGAAAAATCGAGCAAGTCCGCGACATTTTTAGGTAGACAAGCTCTGAAATAGTCGATGGCTATTTGTTTGTCTGCCAATATGGCCCGCAGGAATTTATCGTGTATGGAAGCAATAGTGGTCATAAGGTAGGTATAGCATGTACGTGGCAAAGGTAGGGCTTTTCGGAAGAAAGGCGTGAGGAGGACTTACCTCAATTTGATAATGACCTGGCGTCGACCGCAGCATCGGACCGTAAGCTCACTCACCGGACACTCCCGGCTTCAGCGTCACGAGGTATTCCGCAAGCGAAACCGACGTATCCAGGCCCAGCTTTTTCCGGATGCGGTAACGGTGTATTTCCACTCCGCGCACCGTAATATTAAGCTGCTGGGCAATTTCTTTCGACGACAAGTTAAGGCGCAGGTAGGCGCAAATGCGTAATTCCGCTCTCGACAGAGCCGGGCAAACCTCGCGCAGGTAGTTCAGAAAGCCGTTGTTCAGCTCGTCGAAATGTGCTTCGAACTGCTCCCAACCTTCGTTGTTTTTTTCGGCCGACCGCAGCAGGGCGGTAATCCTTCGGAGGTTCTCCTGGTGGTCTGCGTCGGTCGTGAATTTGTTCAGCTCATACTTTATTTTTTCGAGGGTGCTCACGTTGCCCGCCAGGTGCAGACTGGTATTGGCAAGCTCTTTCTTTTTCAGCAGCACTTCGTTTTCCAGCTTTTCGTTCTGCAGCTTGATGATTTCTTTTTCGCTCTTTTCCAGTTCAAGCTCATAAATGTATTGCATCCGCTTCTGCTCCTCGTCAAATCTTAGCTGGCGGCGACGGTCTTTGTATTGCTGCCACCTGACAAAAAGGTAGCCCACCGCCAGGGCGAACAAAACATACACTGCCATGGCCCAGATCGTTTTGTACCAGGGGGGCAGGATCCGGATTTCATAGGTGACTGCGGGCGACTCGTTTCCAAGGTTGTCTCTCGCTTTTACTTTGAACACATAGTCGCCGTCCGACAGGTTGGTATAATCTTTTTCGGGGCGCGCGCTCCACGAAGACCAGCCGGGATCATAGCCCACCAACTGGTAGCTGTATTCGAGGTTGCCCTGCATACCATAAACCGGTGCGCTGAACTCAAAATGAAAGGCCTTGTAGCCCGACGATACCACAGTGGCTTCGTGGGAGCCGTTTCCTGCGTTTTTTAAGAGGTGACCGCCAAATAGTACGGTGTCCTGCCGGCTAATGGCCCTGACTTCGGTCAAAAGCACCGCCAGATCAACCGGTTTCCTGATGTAACGCGCATAGTCCAGGTGGATGACGCCCCGCTCCGACCCTATGAATACGTTTCGCCGGTTGTAAGGATAGATGTTTTCCAGTCCCCTCAAAAAAGTATCGGTCAGCTCGGGGAAGTACGTGATGCTGAAATCCCGGCCGTCGCCCGGTTTTGAAAAATCGACTACCCCGATTTTATCCCGGTTGGTAAACCAGATATTGCCCTCCGGGTCCTCGGCCATGTACCTGATTTCGGCCTGCCCGAACAAACGATCAAAATAAGCGGATCTTGAAAACCGGTCCTGGCCGGGATTGAATTCGTATATCCCCCTGACCGTGGCAAACACGATACGGTTCCGGATCCTGAAGACGTAGTTGTTGATGTCAGCCGGGAGCCCGTCCTTACTGGTATACAGCCTGGACGAATAGCTTTTGTTGTCTGCCGCCAATGTCATTCTGTAAATGCCACGGTACGGATGAGACGCCCAGATATTCTGCTGGTTGTCACGCTGCAGGAAACGGTAAGAGTCCGGCAGGCCGCTCATCTTTCCTTCGCTCCTGAAACTTCCGCCGCTATAACGCAGCAGTTCCAGGCCGTTGTAGGTCCCGGCCAAAATGGACGGCGCCAGGAAACCCGAAGTGGTGGGGAGCAATGTCCAGGTACCGGTACCCAGTGAAACAGGCACCGCCTCCCTTCCTTTTACCTGGTAGATACCATTGTTGTGGGCCAGCATGAGCTGCTGGTTGATTTCCTCGATTTTCCTGGCTTCGCCGTTGTCGCTGTTCTTTACGAGCGTGAAATCCTCTGCGATATTCAGCAAACCCGACGCCTGTGCCGTTACCGGGGCCATATACAGGCCGTTGGAAGTAGAGATGTACAGCGAATTGTTGAAAACCAGGCTGGAAAAGCCTTCTACGTCGTTGACCTTGTTGGGCCGCAGGTACTTGACCGGCGAATTATAACTGATGAAGCAAATGCCGTTATCGATACCCACCCATATGTCGGCGTTCCTGTCGACGAACACGCTGCTTGCGTTATTCCCCTGCAGTCCGTCTCCGGATGCAATCTGCTGTATGATATGCAATTGCTTATCCAGGATCACGCAGCCCCTGGTTGACGTTGCCGCTACGATCAACGAATCATTGAGTTTCGAAAAGGAAGGAGTATAAAGCGGCTCACGATGCTTTTGGGCGGGCGGCTGCATGGTACGGTCCCGGATCGGGAAATACTGATTGTCAAGTGTGGTGACCAGGAGCCCCCTGTTTTTCAAAGGAACAAGGTCCGATACTATGTAGGACCCAAGCAGCATCTGGCTGTTGGTAACCGGCTGCCAACGCCCTGCCAGGAACTCCAGCAGGCCGTTACTTTTATCCTGCGCAAATACTCGCCCCCCGGCTTCGCCCAGGAACTGCCACCCATTGGCGGGAAGGTGTACCTCTATCGCCTGATCGGTGAGTTGGAAAATATAGCGCTCTGTCCTGAAAAAAACCGATTCTCCCTTGCCTGCAATATTCCAGACGTCGGCGAAATGGGCATAGCGCCTGGGAATTTTACCCTTCAGGGAAGTGAAGCGGAGTACCCCGCTGGAATCCGGCTCGAAATATCCCACTTCACCCTGCCCGCCGGCATATACCCGATCATTTGCATCAATATGGATGGACCGGAGCAGGGTTCCGTTCGGAAGGCTGTAGCTCCTCCAGAAGTTGCCGTTAAAGGTAAGCAGGCCTGATGAATTGGCGAAGTACATCACGCCCCGGCTGTCCTGCTTGATGTCCCAGGTATGACTGCCGCCATGAAAGTCGGCCTTGGTATAAATTAAAGGTTGGCTGACCGGGTTTCCGGCGTTAGCAGGTGTAGTGATCCACAGCGCCGCACCAAGGAGCAAAAGGCAGAAAACCGGTGCCGAACAGAAAGCGGGCGGACGCTTGATGTGGTTTTGATGTAGCGAAAACATAACGAAATGGCAATATTACAATTGTTGATGTAGTGTATATGTGGTAGCCCCATCACCAAATTACTACAACCTCCGGTACATTTGCAATAGCATTTTATTAATTCAAATTATAACTTATCCTAAAATGCCATATACACATGAAACAAAACTATTTCAAAACACTGATGGTATTGTTCTTTTTGACGACAGTCGCGGGGAGTACAGTCTTTTCCCAGGGATTTGTTTTGAATGGAACAGTTAAGGACGAAAGCGGGGAATCGGTCCCGGGCACTACGGTGCTTGTGAAGGGAACCTCCAACGGTACGTCGACTGATGCGGACGGTGTGTTCAGTATAAGAGTGCCCGGCAGCGAGGCCGTTCTGGTATTTTCTTCGATCGGGTTTGCTACACAGGAAATAGCAGTCGGCAATCGCACGCAGCTCGACGTGGTACTGGTCGCAGAAGCCACGCAACTGTCGGATGTAGTTATCATCGGCTATGGAACTCAGAAGAAAGGCGACCTGACCGCACCGGTTTCGACCATTAATACCGACGAAATGCTGAAGCGGACTACCTCCACTCCAATGGAAGCCTTGCAGGGGACAATTCCCGGCGTGCAGGTTGTGGCCGGTGGTTCGCCGGGCGCTTCCCCCAGCGTAAGGATTCGTGGGATCGGGTCGTTTAATAACTCCAACCCGCTTTACGTGGTGGACGGGATGTTTGTCGACAATATCGATTTTCTCAATCCCAACGATATCGCAGATATGTCGATCCTGAAGGATGCTTCCGGAGCCGCCATCTACGGGGTCCGTGCAGCCAACGGTGTGGTGATCATCACCACCAAGAAAGGCACGAAAAACATGAAGACCCGTGTGACCTACAACGGGTTTGTCGGGCTGCAGAAGCCGGTAAACGTACCGAGAATGGCGAATGGCGAGCAATTTGCCGCATATGCCCTCGAATGGCGTACGCCGGCCGATTCGGGTTCGGTAAGAGAATCGGTTAACCGGTATGGCGGCAGCGGCCTGCGGCCTTCCACCAGCACCGACTGGTACAACGCCCTCCTGCGCAAACAGGCCCTGATCACCAACCAGGGAATCGACCTCCAGGGCGGAAGCGACAAAGTCACCTATACCGTCGGCTTCAACCATACCTACCAGAACGGGACAATGGACGCCAAAAACGATTTTCAGCGCTATAACGTCCGGCTCCAGATGGAAGCCAACCCTTATAAATGGCTGAAGCTCGGCTTTACTTCCATCCTCAACAATTCAACCACGCACTTTCCCAATAATAACGCATTCCTGACCGCTTATACGGCCTCACCGCTGGTCCCGGTTTACGATGAGGAGAACGTCAATGCCTTCCCGGTCCGGTTTTCGAACAGCGGCCTTATCGGCCGGAATGATCCCAACGCGGTGGCTGACGCTTACTACAACTTCAACCGTCTGAAGCAGTTCCAGGTTTTACCTTCGGTGTATGCGGAAGCCAGTTTCTGGGAAAACCGCTTTACTTTCCGTTCCCAGCTCAGCCAGCTTTACGGCTCGGGGCTGCGCGCAAATTACGTGCCGCAGCGGTCGCTCGGACCTGCCACGCTGGTGTCGCACCTGGTATCGGGACAGGAGCGAACTACCAATTACATACTCGATAACCTGCTGACTTACCGCGACAACAAAGGCTCCCATAACTGGTCGGTGCTGTTAGGGCAGTCTTCGCGACAGGAACAGTGGCGTCTGACACGCGTGGAAGCCGACAACGTGCCGGCCGATGAAGAATTCTGGTACACCCGTCAGGGTAGGCCTAACCAGGCCTACTACGATGAAGACGGCTATCGTAACCGCGGTCTGTCCTACTTCACAAGGGGAACTTACGACTACGACGGCAAGTACCTGCTCACCGCTACCTTCCGGGCGGACGGCAGCTCGAAGTACCAATCCAAATGGGGCTACTTCCCCTCAGTGGGCCTCGGGTGGGTGCTGAGCTACGAGGACTTTATGGCCGGGCAACACCTGGTCGACTTTCTGAAGCTCCGCGGAAGCTGGGGCAAGCTGGGCAACGACGGAATAAGGCCCAATTCGGGGTATGCTGTGGTGACACTGGGGAATCCGTCGTCCGCAATTTTCGGCTCGGCCGGCAATACCGCCGGACAGTACATACCCGGCTATACGGTCAACAACTTTTTTGCCAACATTACCTGGGAGGTTGTCACCGAGTGGGACTTCGGGGTTGATTTTGAGCTTTTCAATAACCGGTTAAAAGGGTCGGTTGACTATTTCGACCGTAAAACCGCCAACGTGGCGCTTGACAGGGCATTCCCTTTCGGTGCGCCGAATATTTACGGCAACTGGGCGTCGATGGCGAACAGCGGGTTTGACGTAGGTCTCACCTGGAACGGCAAAGCCGGCAAGCTCGGCTACCAGGTCGGCGGCAACTTCTCCACACTCCGGAACAGGGTAACCAACATAGGCGCGCTTCCCAATATCCCCGGCGGATTCCCGGAATGGACCGCCGAATTCCCGAACCGGATTGAGGTAGGAAAGCCCATGCAGTATTTCTATGGATACGAAGTTTCAGGTATCTACCAGACCCAGCAGGAAATAGATGCGGACCCGATGGCGGCCAGCGCCAATGCGGCAGTACCCGGCGCTGTACAGCCCGGCTTTTTCAAATACCGCGACCTGAACGGCAACGGTATCCGCGACGATGGCGACCGGACCAACCTGGGTTCGTACCTGCCTACGGTCACCTATGGCTTCAATGCTTCACTTACCTACGCCAATTTTGATTTCAGCGTGGTGCTCCAGGGCGTTGCCGGCAATAAGATCATGAACCTCAACCGCGGGCGTTACGTAAAAGGACAGTCTTCGCTGAACCTGGATGCCGACTTTTATGAGAGCCTCTGGACCGGTCCCGGCACCACCAACTCTTACCCGTCGGCGTATGCGTTGTCCAAGTCGTGGAATAGGCCGCAAGGCGCTTCCTTCTTCGTAGAAAGCGGCGCCTATCTGCGGGTACAGAACGTTCAGCTGGGATACAATTTCAAAATCGGGAAAGAGGCCCCGGTGTCGATGCGGGTATTCGCTACGGCCGACAGACCTTTGATTTTTACCAAGTATTCCGGCTTCACGCCTGAAATTTCCGGGATCGGCTACGACGCCAACGTGTACCCGATCTCGTCGACTTACAGCTTAGGGGTAAGGGCGTCGTTTTAACAGGATTTGTATAACCGATAATTTGATCTGCAATGAAACATATAAATTATAAGAACCGGATTTACAAAGTAGCCATGCTGGCATCGGTATTGCTGACCGGCTGCTCGGATTTCCTGGATAACCCGCTCGAAAACCAAACCCCGTCCGTGTCGATCGATTATACCGATCTGAACCGCATGTACCAGCCCGTTTCGGGCGTCTATTCGTCAGTGTCTAAAGGCGGCTTCGCATCGTGGGTGCATACCTTTCTCAAAACCTCTCAAAGCGTGGACATTGATCCGCGAACGGGTTACAGCGAGGTAAACGAGCTGGTCCACAACTACAAGAGCGGTGCGGCCATTAAAGGTTTCTGGGCGCTCGACGATCTGTGGAGCCGGTATTACGGGTCGGTTCTGGCCTGTAACAGCGCCCTGGTGGAGCTGGATAAATTTGGCGCCAATATCGGGGACGGCGACCAGGCCAACAAACAGCTGCTGGCCCGCTACCAGGCCGAAGTCCGTTTCTTCCGCGCGCTGCTTCACTACTATATTGCGCGCTCATTTGGCAATGTTCCGGTGCTCGGCGTCGAGAGCGTTGACCCGGCCTATCTCGGTACGGTCGGCAAGACGCCAGTGGCAGACGTGCGGCAGCATGTGATCAGCGAAATGGATTTCTGCATTGCCAATCTTGAAGACGCCCGACCGAACCAGGCCACTCACCAGGGCGGTGTAACGAAATACACCGCGCTACTCCTGAAAGCCAAAGCTGCAATGGACCTAGCAGGAAACGACAACGGCAGTCCGCACTGGAACACGGTACTGGAAGCAACCGACCAGATTATCAACAGCAACCGCTTCTCGCTTTTCGAAGACTACTACCAACTCTGGAAAAAGCCGGGTAAGATGTGCGACGAGGCAATCCTGGAGCTGCAATACAGCGATTTCGGCAATCCGACCGGTGATGTGGTAACCTCCGGCGGGCAGGTATGGGATAACCTGTTCCTCTTCCAGGCACCACAAAATACCTACGGCGCGCCAATCAACGGCGATGGCTGGCTGATTCCTTCCGATGAAGCGGCCAGGTTCCTGTCAGGGCGCAAAGACAACGTGCGCATGAAAACCGCCATACAGCATTGCGGGATTGAAGGCCGCCCGGGTACATTTTCGGTTACCCCCGACGGCGACACCATTTCAGGTAATACCGCGGGCAAGAAATACTTCAACGGTAAGGCGTACTTCCCGAAATCCCAAATGACGCCCGGCCGGGTAGACTGGTACGGCGCCAATAACAACGTGCGCGTGTTCCGCTATGCCGAAGTGCTGCTCATGAACGCGGAGGCGAAAATCCGCAAGGGACAAAACGGCGATGCGCCTCTTAACCTGGTCAGGAAAAGAGTGGGGCTCGCTCCGTTGGTTAACGCTACTATCCCGCAACTGATGGACGAGCGCCGGGCCGAGTTCATCTGCGAATGGTGGGGCGAGCGGTTCAACGACCTGGTCAGGACCGATCAGGCAGCCACTGTGCTGAGCGGCTTTGTGAAAGGAGAAAGCGAGTTTTTCCCGATTCCGCAGGCACAGGAAGACCGGAATATTAATCTTAGAAATTAAGGAGGCGGCCACGAATACACGAATGTTAGTGTATTCGTGGCGCCGCATCTTTCGGGGCGGTAACGACGCCTATTGTGGTGCGCCGGTCCTTTTATATGCAATAATCCATGACTTTCTGATGAAATAGCCCTGAACCCGAAGGTTTAACGGCATACCAACCGGCCGGCAATTAAGCGGCCGGCGGACCGCCTCATACCCCACAGCTCATGGCTCAAACCTATTACATTGATGAAGAAATATCTTGCAACTGCGCTGTCCTTACTTGGAATCCTGCTGATAAATGGTTGTGCACCCAAAGCCGATAATGCTCAAAAGAGCGACTGGGAGCTGGTATGGGCCGATGACTTCGATTACGAAGGACTGCCGGACGACCACCGGTGGTCGTATGATGTGGGCGATCACGGCTGGGGCAACCGGGAATTACAAAACTACCTGGGCAAAGACACCTCGACTGCCTATGTCCACGACGGAAACCTGCGTATCAAAGCCAACCGGGTAATAACGGGGAATGACACTACCTATACCTCCGCCCGCCTGGTAACCAAAGGCAAGGGCGACTGGAAATACGGGAAAATAGAGGTGCGTGCAAAAACTTCTACAGGCAAAGGCATCCTGGCGGCCATCTGGATGCTGCCTACCGATCATAAGCATGGTGGCTGGCCGCAATTCGGTGAAATCGACATAATGGAACATCTCAGTCTTGAAAATTACCGGGATAGCATTTTCCAGACCACCCACACAGGTGCTTATAACCATTTGAAAGGTACCCAAAGGGGCGCCCGGACGTATATCAAAAATCCCTGGGAAGACTTTCACATCTACAGCGTGGAGTGGTCGCCTGAAGGGATCTACTACCTGATCGACGGTGTAAAGCGCTATCACTTCCCGAATGAATCGAAATCAGTGGACGAATGGCCGTTTGATGTACCGTTCCATCTCCTGATGAACATTTCAGTAGGCGGCAATTGGGAAGGCTCCGAGGGAATCGATCCGGCCACATTCCCGGCAGAGATGCTCGTGGATTATGTAAGGGTTTACCAGGAAAAGTGATGGATGAATGGTCGCAGTCCGGTGACTGCGACCAACCAGGACTAATACCGAAACCGGATACCCATGGAAAGCGTCGATGAGCGCCAATTTCTATGGAGAAGGGAGGCTGGAAAATGAGGCTCCGGATTCCTGACCCTCCCTCTTCGCCCTTTCAGGCCCTCAAAGCTACCTCCTGAAAAAGACAGCATTAATCCCTGTTTTTCCCGGTTGGGCTTAAAAAAAGGTTGAAAATTTGCGAAACCAAATGATTGCACATATATTTGCAACCATATAATTGCATAATGGAAACGAGACGAGATATATTCCAGGCCATAGCAGATCCCACGCGGCGCGCGATTATCGCACTGATTGCGTTGCAGGCCATGACGCCGAACGCGATTGCCGAACATTTCGACATCACCCGGCAAGCGGTATCCAAGCACCTGCGCATCCTGACGGAATGCGACGTGACCCGGCAAACGCAAAAAGGCAGGGAAATCTACTACCGGCTCGAAATTGACAAAATGAAAGAAATAGACGTGTGGCTGGAACAGTTCCGTAAAATCTGGGACACGAGATTTAATCAACTGGATGAGTTATTGCTAACCTTAAAAACAAATAAAAAATGAAACCTGCACTCGCATTTGACTTCATTGTCAATAAGGAGAATAACACTATTCACATTGTACGTGAATTCAACGCCGGTCTCGAGCTGGTATGGAAGGCCTGGACCACCGCGGAACTGCTCGACCAATGGTGGGGTCCCAAACCCTGGAGAGCCGAAACCAAAATAATGGATTTCCGGGTAGGAGGATTCTGGCTATACGCTATGGTAAGCCCTGAAGGAGAGAAAGGCTGGAGCAAAGGCAACTTTGTTTCGATTGTTGAAAAGAAATCATTTACCTTGCACGGCGGGTTTTGTGATGAAGACGGAAATATAAACCCTGAATTTCCTCAAAATTTGTGGGAAAACCGGTTTACACCCGAAGACCATAAAGTCCGGGTCAACATATTACTGACTTATGACTCGCTTGCGGATCTGGAAGCCGAGCTGGAAATGGGCTTTAAAGAAGGTATGACCGTCGATTTCGAGCAATTGGATGAGCTGCTGGCAGGGTATACCAGGTAAAAACTGTCGTGAGGCAGGATGAATAAAGCGCTATCTTTCTAAATTGGCTGCGGATAAATCCGTCCGGCCTTCCTGGGACCCGGGTCGGGAAGGAATGATGACACTTAATCAAGCTTATGAACCGGGATATGGAACATTCAGAAATTACGAGAGAGCATGTTGTTGAGGCCGAAAACAGGCTTTTTTCGGCCCAACTAACAAGCGATGTCGCCTTGCTGGACCAGCTATTGCACGATGAGCTGGTGGCTGTTACACCCACGGGAGAGATCGTAACGAAAGAAATGGACCTGGCCGCCCATCGGGCCAAAACCATGGTAATTGAAGACGCCTCAACTGAAATTAACGATCTCCGGATCATGGGTGACACCGCGCTTTCAGTCGTTACGATGACGGCCAAAGGAAAAGTTATGGGCGCGCCATTGGAAGGCAAATTCAGATATTTCAGGATTTGGAAGCGTTTTGACGGTATATTAAAGGTAGTGGGCGCAAGCTTTATGCAGTTGGGGTTGTGATGAGCAGCGCCGGTTTGCTTCTCTTCATGGCCGGCTTATTTCTTGTGAAATTTGTACCCCAAACCCACCGACCAAATCCATTCATTTGCATTGTCCCTGTGAAAAAAGGGTACAAAAAAGACGACATTCCTGTAGTCAATACGAGGCGCTACCCCTAGCCTGGCGCCTGCCCTCCCTTTATGAACGTAAAAAGAGGGAAGCGCCCCGACGCCGGCTTTCAGGTTTTTGTTAAGCAGCAGCTGAAAGCTGGGGCCACCCACATTTACAGCCCAGAAGTTTTTTCCAACGGAAACGCCGACCATCCCTTCAAGCCCGAGACTAATTTTCTTGTCCCTTTCCTGGGCGGGGAGAACCTCACTGGAAACTACCAATAAGACAGCTAATAAATACCTGGTAAACATAACGCATATCTGCTTTGGTTGAAAAGCAAAAATATTCCGGCCGTATGCCCCCGGATAGCACGCTGTTTACTTTTGGTATGGATTTTACTTTTTTTGCATTTTTTTTCGGTAAACGGATGGCGTATAACCCGTTACATTCCTGAAAATCCGCGTGAAATGGCTCTGGTCAGAAAACCCGGTCAGGTAGGCTATTTCCGTGAGCGAATAGTCCGGATTTTCGAAGAGTGAGATAGCCTTCTGTATCCTTGCGGAACGAATGTACTCGACAAAGTTCATATCATCGAAGTGCTTGGAAAACTCCCTGGAAAGATAGGAAGCGTTCAGGTCGAGTTCGTCTGAAAGCTTTTTCAGATCCGGCATTTCATAATATTCGGTGTCCAGGTGATCCTGAACCAGCTGCTTTAATTCCCTCACCCATTTCGGCTTTCCTTTTCCCGCTTTCGATTTAACGAACTTGAGATACACCTCGTGGAGGAGCTTTTCAAACGGGCTGTTTTCAAGGTGCTTTGATTTGGAAAAGTGACAGGCCCAGCTGTAGAGCGCATCATAAAGTACAAAGCCCGCCGCCAAAAGCTGATGGTCGTCCCCGATATTGTGCGACAACCCTGCCGAAATGGCCCAAAGCCCGGCTGCTTCCGGCGCAATGTCGTGCCGGTCGGTATCGGCGCCTCTTATGATACGCGCCATCTTTTTTAAGGCCGGATCGGCCAGGTTGTGTTTCTTCAGGAAATAATCAAAGGTAGCATTCTCTTCATAGTGGGTATATTCGGCGTCCGGGACATCGAACGGGATGGCGCCTAGTTCCTTCGCCATAGCCATTACCTTTTCTGAAGGAACAAACAAAAACTCGGCGTTTCTGTCTATAAATTTCCTGATTAGCCAGGGGCATGCCAGGCGATCGACTTTTGGCCTCTCTCTTGTAATCCACTTCATCTTTTTACCAGTGTTATTTCTTCTTCGATTGTCAGCCGGCTATTCCTCCGGAACCCACGTGATGGACGGGCTTACAGAAAACAAAGTTACAGGGTAAAAGCGGGAAATTGACAGCACAGGCCTGCTGAACAGTAGCTGGCGCCGGTTCACGCAATATTAAAAAAAATAAAATCTTTAAACAGCGGTGCGGGCCTCAATACGGGGAGTTTACCACTACAAAATCTGTAATCCGGCCCCCTTGCCCAGGTATTTGATTCCGGGAGAGTTTACTATCTTTGTCCCGTGAGGATGACCGTAATGTTATAACGCCCCTTTCGCTCGCCTTCCGGGCAACTCGTTAATATTCTACTATTAGCGCGGATTTTTCATTGTTTATTTTTTAGCATACGCCAATTGGCCGAACACAGGTCGTGGCTTCGCTTATGATTGTTTATAAACCAGGTATTATGCCAGAATTTTTGAGTTCAACAGAAATAGAACAGTTTGTTCACAGCGGTTTTATCCGCGTCGATAAAGCATTTTCCGAAGAGATCGCGAATGCGGTTCTGGATGTTCTGTGGCGGGAGCTTCCCTTTGAAAGATCAGATCCTTCGACCTGGACAGAACCGGTGGTTAGATTGGGAATGTACAGTCAACCGCCGTTTGTGGCCTCGCTGAACACACCGAAACTACATGCCATCTTTAACCAGTTGGTAGGCGCAGATAATTGGATTCCCTGTCGGAGCATCGGAACGTTTCCGGTAAGGTTTCCGTCTGCCCGGCAACCAAACGATACCGGTAAGCACGTCGATGCGGGTTTTCCCGGCGACGACCCCGGCAATTACTTTGAATGGCGCGTCAATATCAGGTCGAAAGGCAGAGCCTTGCTGATGCTGGCGCTGTACTCGGATGTCGGTGAAAACGATGCGCCGACTGTCATTTATGAAGGTTCCCATATGGATGTTGCGAGACTATTGGCCGGCGAGGCAGATAGAGGCCTTTCTTTCATGGAACTCGCGGACAAACTGGAGGGGCTGCCTAAAAGAAGGGAAGTATATGCGACCGGCCCGGCAGGCACCGTTTACCTGTGTCATCCATTTCTGGTTCATGCTGCCCAGCCGCACAAAGGAACAACGCCAAAATTTATGGCGCAACCTCCGTTGCTGCTGAAAAATGAGTTGTCAGTTTCGGACGCCGAAGCCTGGCGTTCTCCCGTAGAACGGGCCATACACCTGGCATTGCGCTAGCGCAGTATTCCTTCCGGTACCGATGTTGTTCTGTCTATTGGCGGAGCAACTTCGGTCCGGGATATCCGGCATGCACCGGCACGCAACCCGGTATGCTATTCGAGCCTTAAACTCTTCACCGGATTAGCCAATGCAGCCTTAGTCGCCTGAATGCTTACCGTGATGATGGCAATTGATATGGCTATAATACCCGATAAAGCAAATATCCACCAATGAATCTCCACGCGATAGGCAAAGGTCTGAAGCCAGCTATGCATTGCCCATGCTGCAAGCGGGATAGCGATAGACATCGCTATCACCACAAGTTTTAACAGATCTTTGGAAAGCAGTACAACAATTCCGGTCACTTTGGCGCCAAGCACCTTGCGGACGCCGATCTCCTTCATGCGCTGCTGCGCAGAAAAAGTAACCAGCCCCAACAGCCCCAGAGAAGCAATGGTAATAGCCAGAACCGTAAAGATGACGAGCAGTTTCCCCTGCTTTTCTTCAGCTTTATATTGTGCCGCAAAATTCTGATCAAGAAAGTGGAACTCAGGTTTGTTCTCCTGGTCAAACCGGCTGAACACCTTCGTGATGTAAGCCAGCGATGCCTGGATATTTTCAGGACTCACACGGATATACACATTATCCTGGTCATTGGTCCTTACAGGCATTGTCAGCACCACCGGCGCTAATTGATGCTGCAGCGAGTAGGTGTTAAAATCCTTCGTAACACCGATCACCGTTCTCACTTCGTCGTTTATTTCCACTCTTCTTCCGATAGCATCCTTCCATCCCAGTTCTTTCACAAGGGTTTCATTCAGGATAATTGCATCGGTCTTATCGGTAGACATTGCCTGCGAGAAATTACGACCCTGTGCCATTTTAATTTCCAAGGTGGGGATGAAATGCTCATCCACAACAAGGTTTTGAGCCACCTTTCTGTCGCTCCAGCTTTTATCTTCCGGGTGAGGATTAAGGCCATTGCTTCCCAGGTCATTGTTCCCGATAGGATTACCCGCTATTCCTACCCCCTGAATGTTTGGGTTTTGGATAAGCTGTTCACGCAATGCGCCGACTTTCGCGCGCACAGATTGATTATTGATGTGGAAGGTTAGTGTCTGCGCCCTGTTGAAACCGAGATCTTTCGTTTTAACATAATCCAGTTGCTGGTAAATGATCAGCGATGCGGCTATCATCACAATCGTTACCACAAACTGGAAAGTAACCAACCCCTGTCTGAAAAGCACAGTTGACGACTGGTCACCTAATTGCCCTTTCATTGCAGGAATAATACGAAAGCCTGAAAGAAACAACGCCGGGTAAACTCCGCTCAATATGCCTGTTACCAGTGCAAATAAAAGCGCTGCAAGGCAGCTGTTCAAAATCCCGAACTGTTGTACCGATAAGGTTTTTCCGGCGATGACATTGAAGGAAGGCAGCGTCAGTTGTATGATGACCGCGGCAATTGCTGTCGCGAACAAAACAAGAAGTACCGACTCTGCGAAAAACATAACCATCAGGTTTTTTCTGCCCGAGCCGATCACTTTACGAACACCAATTTCTTTTACCCTCGCTGATGAGCGTGCAGTAGTAAGATTCACATAATTGATCACGGCAATGATCAGGATCAGCAGACTGGCAATTGAAAAGACATAAACATATATAACATTGCCATTCGGGCTCATTTCGTAATCCAGATCAGAGCGCAGGAGAATATCTTTAAGCGGCTGCAGCTCCATGGTATACGTAATGCCGGACACCGAGCTCTTTAAATACTTGTTGTAGAAGTTCATGGACTGTGCCTCTATGCTTTTTGCTGCCGACGGATCCTCCAGGAGGACATAGGTGTACAAGCTCGCATTATTCCATTCTGTGGTGAAGCCTGCGTCGAATGATCGCAAAGCGCTGAATCTGAAATGCGAATTTTGCGGCACATCATCAATAACTCCCGTAACCGTGTTCGGGAGATTTTTGTCAAAAAATATAGTTTTATTCAATGCCAGGGATGCGTCACCAAACAGCTTTTCTGCAAGCGTTCTGGTTAGTACGACGGATGCCGGTTTTTGCAAGGCGCCTTTAGCGCCGCCGTATAAAAATGTATAGGTAAAGATGTTGAATATAGAATTGTCGGCAAAAAATATGTCGCCGGCTTCCAGCTGTTTTTCGCCATAGATAATCTTGCCCCCACCTTCCGGATGAATTCGTACCGCGTCTTTTACATTCGCAAAATCATTTTTCAAAGCCGCAGCATAGGGAGCGGATGTTACGGCGAGATTAAATCCGCCGCCGCTCCATGTGCCGCGCTGTATCACGCGAAAAATTCTTTCTCCTTTTCTATGGCTCTGGTCGTAGCTTAATTCGTCTGTTACGTAAAGAGCGATCAATCCGGATGCTGCCAGTCCTATGGCCAACCCGAAAATATTGATAAACGAGAAGACCTTGTGTTTTAAAAAGTTACGCCAGGCAATGTTGAAATAATTTTTTAACATGTTATATGCGTTTTTTAAAGATATGGATAAAAACCCATACCACACCTATAACAACCTGACTTATAATATATTATCAACTAACCTCAGCTTATAATGTCCATATTCGCACAGTATCTGTTCACAATAGAACAGCCATGCGATACTGCATACCGGCCGGGCTATGATGGGTTGCATTTACTCGCCACCCCTACTTCTTAACGACTTTCAGCGAACTTCCGCCCTGAAACCTCAGGAAATACATTCCCGGCGGCAGCGTGCCTACCGCTACCTGTTGTTTGTCAGAAAGGAATGTCCACGTTTTTAACACCGTGCCCTGCAAATTGACAATGCTCCCTGTTGTACCGCTTATCCCCTTCCCTTCTACCCATACTGCATCTTCAGCCGGAACGGGGTATACTGACACCATAGGCCGGCTGACAAGGCGTACGCTGATGATTTTGCTGTGGTTGCTAGTACCGTCCGCCTCCAGGATGCGCAGGCGGTAGTAGGCAATTTCTCCGAGAGTTGACGGAATGTGCCGAAACGCATAAAAATGCATGGTTTCATTAGTTGCCGGTACCTTTCCCGCAGTTTTGAAAACCCGTCCGTCGGCGCTGTATTCAACCTCATAACCGGCAATATTTTGCTGTTCTGCTACTTTCCAGCTAAGCGCTACCGCCTTTTCTCCATCGGCAGACCCCGAAAACGACACCAGTCTCACCGGCAGCGGGCGCGACACCGAGCCTACGAAGAAACCGCTGAAGCCTTCTACCCCGAAACTTACCTCCCAGCGTTGCCTGGCTGAATTCCAAACGATATCACCGGCAGCAGGCGCTACTACCGTCAGGGGAGCGCCTTCGAAATCGCCCGGCTTCGTTCCGGCCGTACCGTGGTACTGGTATATCCTCAGGTTGCTTTTGTTGGCTTCGTCTGCGGCACCGGCCGGGAGAAAACCATCGGGCATTTCGTTGTTGAACTGATCGAATTCTTCCTGGGTAAAATAGAGGGTTATCCTTGCTGATGTCCCCTCCTGCGCATTGATCAGGTAATGTCGCTGCACATAGGGAGCACCATTGTGAAAAGCGACTTCGGGATCAACGTTTACCCGGGCCGTCACACTGCCCTTCACCGGGTCAGCCCCCTCAGGTGCAACGCGGGCAATCAGTCGGCAGCCCTCGCTATTTCCGAAAAAGTCGGTGGGGCCTGCTACCGTCCTGGTATTCTCATCGGCATGAAACGCCAGTGTGGCGCTGCCGGTGTTAAGCGAATCCTGGAATTCAAAAGCCCCAAGGTCTGTTGCTGCATGAACCGACCGTGGAAGGTGATCCGCGTCGTTTACCATGCCCGCAAGGAGCAGGTCATTGCTTCCCCGGTCAATAGCAGGGCTGCAGGCCTGCAGGCGGTAGTCTCCTGTCTCGGCATTCACAAAAAGCGGGTCAATATCGCCGGCCAGGTTATGACCGGTTGCGTCGGCGTCCCGTCCCTGCGCGAGGCTGTACCGGAAGAACGATTCGCTTTGAAGGGTATCAAGCGTCAATCGTTTAAACCCCTTGTTACCGTAAATAATGCTGTTATGCACCGTAACGGACGATTGGTTGGTATTCAGGAAAAATGCTGCCGGTGCTGCGCTACCCGCCGACAGGTCGTTGCCGGATACCGTACAGTTGACCAGGCGGGGGGCAGATCCGTACCGACTGGCCATAAACACCGAGGGGACGGGTGTTTCACCGGCGGGTTCGGTGCCCCCGGTGGTATAGTTACCTGTGAACAGTGTGTTGACAAAAACAGGTGATGACTGCACGTTCACTGTCAGTGCGGTGTGCGCCGCGTGATTCCCCGAAAAAACACTGTTGACTACGGTCGGTGATGAGGATCCATAGTTCGCCATTGCGCCCGCTACCGGTGCCGAATTACCGACGAAAGCACAGCGGTCGATGAGCGGAGAAGCCGTATAGACGAACATTGCCCCCCCGCTGTTGGCATCACCCAGCTCATCTTCCGCGCTCGCTTCGATAACGTGATTGTTACGGAAGATGCATTCCCGCAGCACGGGCTCCCCCTGGATTATCAGCGCGCCGCCGCCGGTGATTGCATAGTTTTCTTCGAAGGTACAGTTGCGAATCATTGTCGTAGGCGTCGACGCTGAGGCAGTGATCCCCCCGCCTCCGGCGTAGGAAATCTCGAAGCCGTTTTTACCCAGTATCGGGGCAAGCCCATAGCTATCGGCCTGCCCGCCTTTTACCACAAATCCATCTACCACCAGGCTGTCGGTTTGCCCTTCAATGCCGGCCAGTACCAGCACCTGGTGACTGTTATCAGTCCGCTCACCCGGCTGGTTGATATCACCGCTCAGAATCGTAGCATTGTTCCGGTAGTCGCGTACGCCGCCGCCGTTGGGGTAGCCGCCATAGAGCTTCAGGCCGCCTCCTTCTAAGAGGAAAGTGCGGTCGCGCCCGGTGCCGCTTTGCGGACCCGTCGGGTAATAAGTTCCCTTTGCTACATGAATTTCCCTGACGTTGGGATTGGACCGCGCAGTAGCAGTGGCTTCGGAAAGATATTGCAGCGCACTTCCCCAGCTGCTGCCATTGCCCGGGGTGGCGCTGGCGGCATCGACGTAGAGGATACCCTGCGCGTTAGGTAACACAAAGCGGTCATGTTCGGTCGATTCGTAGGCCCCGAGATCCACGATTCCTCCCAGGCCAACGCCATAAATACGGGAATTGCCTGCAATGTCGGTAGAGTCCCAGGGCGCAATTTCCGAGTTGCCTCCTACGTTAATGGCCGGACTGCCGGGCTGAAGCCGGTAATTGCCACCAATAAATGGCGCCCCGGCAGCATCCGGCGCATTGACAAATTTCGGATCGCCCCAGAAGAGTGCCTTTCCCTGTAGTTTACCGCTTTGTAGATTTACCAGCGTATGAAACAGGGATAGCGGCATGCCGCCGGTAGCGTTATGCAGATCTTTGTCCCGGAAGGCCGCATTTCCCCATATAACTGAATTATTGAAACGAGCGGGTGAGTCAATAAGAAAACCGCCGCCTCCGGCCTGCTCCGCGCGGTTGCCGCTGATAGTTACGTTGGTAAATGTAGGCGATGCGCTGTGGCAATACATTCCGGCACCGTCGCGGCCCGTATTCCCGCTGATCACCACGTTGAAAAACTCCGGGAAACAATCCAGATTGTAGAGTCCGCCGCCACTATACGACGTATTACCGCTGATGGTGGTGTTGATTACCACGACCGATGAATTTACTTCGTTGTACATTCCTCCGCCGTTATTTGCACCATTCCCTTCAATGCGTGCATGGCTTACCCGGGTTGCCGAGAAAGCATTATAAATTCCTCCCCCACGGTAGCCCCAGTTTTGGCTGACTACCACATTGTCAAGTATAACCGGCGCGCGGAGGCAATATATTCCGCCCCCCTTTGAACGTGCGTGGTTTCGTGTAAGCGTACTGTTACGGATCACCGTTTTGCCGGAAGCGTCGATACGCAGGACGCCCCCGCCAAACTCGCCATACACGTTTATACCATTGTACATCCTCGACTGACCGGGAAGATCGGCCTGTCCGCCGGTAATCGTAAAGCCGTCTATGACCACGCTGTCGGCCCCGGCGGGAATGCCAACAATCACCATCACGTGGAGGCTATTGTCCAGGCTGTCTCCGGCAACGTTGATGTCACCGCTAAGAATAGTAGGATTGGCTACATAATCTCTCGCGCCGCCACCGGAGGGATAGCCGCCGTAGAGTTTCACTCCACCGCGCAGAATTGCAAAGGTCGCATTTCGGTCATCTCCATTTTGCGCTCCCGTGGGATAATACGTCCCCCGGGCTACGCGGATTTCTTTAATAGCCGTATTGGTTTCTGCCGCCGCAATGACTTCCGATAGAAACTTACGGGCCCTTGTCCAGCTGCTGCCGTTGCCCGGCATAGCAATGGCGTTGTCCACATATACGATACCATCGGCATCGGGCGTGACTCCTGTCGGAACAATATTGACAAATGGGGTTAACGCCGAAACAATCGGGTTGGTGATGTCGTTCGCATCGCTTCCCGTCCAGTTACTGAGGTCCGTTATACGTGCCAGCCAGGTATCGCGGTCGGTCGCACCGGTTGGACCGGTATATTGGACATTGTCGCGCTGGTTTGGCCCGCCCCATAACCCGATGGCATTTACACCGTTGACAAGCGCGTTTCGGCTTCCGGTGCCGTTGGGCAGAAACGAATCCCTGAGGATAGCTCCTATTGAGGTATTCCAGTTGGCGGCATCTACCGCACCTCCGGAACTATTCATGCCGAAAACAAAAAAGGGATCGCTGTCACTTCCCTGGTAAATAAAAACCTGGTCGCCGGTGTTGATAATTGCATCCGTTACCGTATAACCGGACGTTACAATGTCCGCGCTCAAATTGACCGGGGTGGTGAGATTCTCCAGCGTGGTAGGCTGATCGGATCCCCCGAGAAACAATTTTAACACTGCGCCTGCAGGTATTGGCCCCGAAACCGTCCAGGTAACCGTACCATCCCCGGTCATCGAGGTCGTAAAGGCGTTGCTGGTGCCGTCCCATCCCCTGTCGGTGATTTTAACCTCGGTACCGGCTGTGATATCCGCCAACGCTACCAGGTGCACTTCATCAGTCAGCGCATTCCACCCGATCACCGCCAGATCACCCGGCGCAAGCGCCTGGGCCTGGACGCGGTTATAGCCCGAAAGGCCTGGAATCAGGACGAAAACGGCAATACTTTTTAAGAGTAGCAGGTGTTTTTTCATCAAGTGATGCATTTTTGTTAATGTCATTTTCCACAACACTGCAAATAGATGGGAAATGACAATGTGGCGGTATCCCCTGTTTGGGGGGGATTCCCCTTTCGGAAGGTCATCCCGACCGCAGCGGAGGGATCTCCTGCTCCCTGCACCCATCCCTTTCAGAGGGCTTTTTTATAGCAACAGGAGATCCTTCGACTCCGCTGCGCTCCGCTTCAGGATGACCATCCGGCAGATGCGCTACCATTGACAACAACAGGTTTGGCGCCGCTCCAACCGGATGGTCATCCCGACCGTAGCGGAGGGATCTCCCGCTCCCTGCACCAAGTCCCTTTCAGAGGACTTTTTTATAGCAACAGGAGATCCTTCAGTTCCACTGCGTTCCATTCAGGATGACCATCCGGCAGATGCGCTACCATTGACAACAACAGGTTTGGTGCCGCACTAACCGGAGGGTCATCCCGACCGCAGTGGAGGGATCTCCCGCTCCCTGCACCAAATCCATTTCAGAGGGCTTTTTATAGCAATGGGAGATCCTTCGACTCCGCTGCGCTGCGCTCAGGATGACCGTCCGGCAGACGCGCTACCATTGACAACAACAGGTTTGGCGCCGCTCCAACCGGACGGTCATCCCGACCGCAGCGGAGGGATCTCCCGCTCCCTGCACCAAGTCCATTTCAGAGGGCTTTTTATAGCAATGGGAGATCCTTCGACTCCGCTGCGCTGCGCTCAGGATGACCGTCCAGCAGATGCACTACCATTGACAACAACAGGTTTGGCGCCGCTCCACCCGGACGGTCATCCCGACCGCAGCGGAGGGATCTCCCGCTCCCTGCACCAAGTCCATTTCAGAGGGCTTTTTATAGCAATGGGAGATCCTTCGACTCCGCTGCGCTGCGCTCAGGATGACCATCCGGCAGATGCGCTACCATTGACAACAACAGGTTTGAAGCCGCTCCAACCGGAGGGTCATCCCGACCGCAGTGGAGGGATCTCCCGCTCCCTGCACCCATCCCTTTCAGAGGACTTTTTTACAGCAACAGGAGATCCTTCGACTCCGCTGCGCTCCGCTTCAGGATGACCGTCCGGGTGGCGCCCGCAGGCTTCCACACAACCATTGAAAATAACAAGAATGGGCACTCCGACCCGACAATCATCCTGACCCTATTGGAGGGGTCTCTCCCTTTCAGCGCCCAACCGTCCGGTTCAGTATGGATCAGGGCCGGAGGCCGAAAAGTTTTACACAAAGCGGAACCAACCCAAATGAAACCGCCATAAAAATGGCCACGCGTATATAGTTAAGTGTTTGCCACAACGAGGTCAGCTTCACCAGGTCGGCCCCGGCCGGTCCGCCGGTTTCGGCGATCTTTTGAAAATGAATAATGTTAGGAGCGAAGTACATGAGCGTCCAGATCCGCACGACGACGTGAACCGCAAACAAAACCAGGAGCCAGCTTCGGACCGGCTCTATTCGCCAGCAAAAAGCAATGGCCAGAATAAACGTAAGCTCGTGCAGGGAATGGAAGACTATCCAGAACACTTTTAAGCTGCCGCCGTTCCCGTCCAGTAAAATGCTAAAATTATCAGGCGGCGACGAGGTCCACTTGGGGACGAGTACCAGCGTTTCAAAAATCTGCGCACCATTCATCATAAAATAAATGAGCGTGGTAGCAGAAAGCCATATTTCGGCTCTTGTCAGGTAGCTTGCTGTATAATTTTCCATATTAGTCATTCGGTTTGCTGTTTAACTGGTCCGCTGTTGCCTTCATCAGGGTGGTCGCTTCGACGAAATACCGCTTGATAGACCGGATTTCGTCTTCAGAAAAGGAGGAAATAAGGGCTAAAGTTTTCTCCTGCAATTCGCTGAAAAGAGGCGTCAGCAGCTTCATGCTGTTTTCGACATCCGGAACAATGATTACTTTTCGCCTGTCATCCTGTGTGAACTTCCGCTTCAAAAGCTGCTTCTTTTCCAGGCGGTCGATCAAACCGGTTACCGCGCCGGTCGTCAGCCCGGTCAGCCGGGATAGATCGCCGGCCGTCAATTCCTTGTAGGGGAGCATCAGCCCCAGGTATTTGTGATCTGCTCCGGAAAGCCCCGCCTTCCGCGCAATGGCTTCGTGCATGAAAATCGATGCATCGGAATATTCGCGGCTCGCCGCTCTGAACTCGTCGATAACTGAATTGCTTTTCATTTTCTTATCAAATAAGTATCTTAGTAACAAAGATAAATAACTTGTAACGAGAAAATCAAATGCGGATCGCAGTTTTTGTTGCAGCGGATAATTGAAGCCGGCCGCCGGTTTAAAAAAATGAAAGGAGAACTATCGACCTCTTTGAGCCGCCAGAAAGAATGCTGCGGCGCTCCCCACCCATACCGAATAATCGAGCGGGGCTTTTACTCCCAGTGAGATCGTCATGGACAATGCAAAGATCATCAGAAGTACGCCTGTGCCGATTGCCGCCTCCCTTGTCCTGAAACCGGAAATCAGCATTACCGAGAATACAATTTCAAAAAAGGTAGCAGCATAAGCCGAAAACTTGCTCAAAATGCCGGGTAGGAAAAAAGTAAGCTCGGTTGTGTACTTTTCAAAGTTTTGCCAATTGCCCCAACCGGACTGTGCGCCCCAAAAGCCAAACCTGTCCGCAACCGCCGAGAGCATCGTCACGGCAATGGCAATTCTTAAAAAAATTCTGGCAGACGATTCCATTTTGCGGGCCATTTGTTTTGAACTGAATTGAGAACAGAGGTTGGGCATACGGATACCCTACGACGCCATTCGGGAAAAGTACGGATTTTTCCGAATGACGCAGCATTGTTCCGTCAATGTTAAAAAGAATGTGCGCCAAGAATTTTCCGTGCCCGGATTTTATCTTAACTTAATGAGGATGAATTGATTGATTTTCAACAAGAGCTTATGAAGGCAATAGTTTCAGTCGCTACACTCCTACTAATGGGGTTGGGTTCGTGCAGCACGCAAACGAATAGCGAGACCAGACCCGCTTCCGTCGTTGCCGGCGCTCCTCTTCCCGGCGCTGACGATTCCGAGGAAATAGTACACGGAATCGTTTACTTTTCCACCGATAACGGACTGACGTGGAAAAATAAAAGCAAGGGACTGCCCGCCGAGACCAGCATCGGACTGGGCGGAATTGCCGTTTCCGGCAACCGGCTTGCACTGCTATCCAAACATAACGGGCTTTATTTTTTTGACAGCCGGGAAGACAAATGGATGAATATCCCAACCGACCAACAGCTGATTCAAAACAATCCTGGCGCGTTGCTGTTTTACCAAGACCGCATTTATGCAGGAACGCAATCGGGCGGCGTCTTTTACTCGGATAACGATGGAAAGAGCTGGTCAACATTGAACACCGGTTTGAATAGCCTCACAATAAGGAAATTTGCCGAAATCGACCACACGCTCTACGCAGCAACTAACTCCGGACTTTATGCCTACAATAATCAGCGCAATGAGTGGGAACTGGAATATGGAAACAACACCCTGCAGGTAAACGGCCTGACCGTATTTGACGGGAAAATTTATATTGCTACCAGCCAGGGAGCGTTCAGCTCGCCAACCGGAAGGAGAGACTGGAAAAAAATCTTTTCAAACGGCGCTTTACACAATATTGGTTCGGACGATAAAGCGTTGTACGCGATGGTTTACAATGAGCTGTTTTCATCTTTTGACAAAGGCAGCAGCTGGCAAAAGATCCAAACGGGCCTGCCAGCCGGTCTTTATACATTCAATGTCATTCCATTCAACAACACCATCCTGGCGGGGCAATGGGATGGCGTCTACCGAAAAGACAAAGGCTCCGGTAGCTGGAAATTTTCCGGCACCGGATTGCCTGAGCGGTTAGCCGTCACCAATATGACAGGTTATGCCGGGACTATCGTTGTAAGTGGCAGTGAAAGAAAACTGCGGACCGGAATGAGCGCCGATCAACACCGCTTACTCCTCCCCGACCAGGTCTGCAAAGCTGTAATAATGAAAGACTTTTCCTTCTGACATCGCTACGAAAAGGCCTTTCGGAAACCTCGGGTCCAGCGGCAACGCCGTCACTTCCGAGCCGTCGCTTTGCTGTGTAGATACCCTGACGATCTTCACCGCTTCATGGCGATGCGGATCGTTGCGTGCCCCCTCTCTTCTGTAAATATGAAACTGGTTGGCCGACTGGTCGGAAACCAGGATATACCCGGTTTTATCGCCCGACTTGTAGATCGAAATCCCTTCGTTATCTTCGGTGTAGGCGGCGGCGGGGATCAAAGCAAGTTCCGCGCCGGTGCTGTCCGGACTGGCATAATATTTCCTGACACCTACCTGCTCGTCCGAATAATACACGTAACCCAATTCATTGTCAACTGCAACCGATTCGATTTCCTTTTTCCCGCTGTACTTCCCGAACTTACGCACAAGCCTGGCGGTCACCTGTCCTTTGCCGTTGTCACTGAGCCGATACTGCCAGAGGTAGCCGTCCGAAGGGCCGTCTTTCCTGCTTATAATCGCAAAAATAGCATGGTCCGACGGGCGTGTGTACAGGGCGACGCCCATCGGTGCGCGCAGGCTATCCCCTTCAAAAACCGGTAACCCTCCCGGCGCCACCTCTTTCATGTCCGGTAAACGGTATACCCGTATCGAATTGGTTTCACGCTCGGTTGCTACAGCAACATCTACCGGCTTCCCGCCAAGCACCAGGCCATAGGCTACATCCACGTTATTCGGTCGTTTAAGATTCCGGACCGTCTTGTCTTCCTGTATTTTGCCATCCAGGCCGAATACGTATAACCCACCGTCGGAGTCTTTGTCTGTTCCGATAATAAGGCTTTTTGCCGGATCGGCAGGGTTAATCCAAATAGCCGGGTCGTCGGTATCATGCGCTACCGTATCGGTAATCACTACCGGGCGTATCGCACCCGTATCGGCGGAAAAAGCAGTAGCTTGCTCCGTTACTTTTCCGGGCTGGCCGGTACATGCCCACAGTAGCGCAAAGGCCGCCATAATGGTCAACGGTGCTGATCTCATAGCCTTGGTCATCGGTTTATCGGGTCAGGTCAAATTTTATACCAAGGTTATAACGCGGGCGGTAATATTCTGCCTGCAATGTCCGCGAAGCAATGCCCTGATAGTAGCGAAGCGGCTGGTTGGAGAGGTTATTGGCTTCGGCAAAAACACGTAGTACTTTGGTCAGTTTGTAGGATGCGTTGGCATCGACAAAAAACTGCTTGTCGTAATACACGTCCCCGAACTCGTCCCCTCCGAGCGCGTCAAGATAGGCAGCTGTATAGTTGGCCGAGACGCGGGCCGAAAACTTCTTGTCTTCCCAGGAAAGCGAGGCATTGAACATGTGTGGAGCCGTACCCGGCAGCGTCACATCTGTTCTTGCGTCGCCGTCGGCATTGTATACCCCGTCAGCAAATGACTTTGTGTAGGTATAATTTGCATAAATCCCGAAGTTCCTGAGAAACCCCGGCAGGAAATCCAGCTGCCTCTGGAACGCTACCTCCAACCCGAACACATTTACATTTTCACCGTTGCGGGACTGGTAAAAATCCCAGCGCTCACCCTCCGGGATAGGGTTCGATGCATTCCCGAAATCGGCGGTAAAGTCTGCCGTCGTATATTGCTGGTTGCGGTAGGTATATATGAAATTCTTCAGATTTTTATAAAACAGTCCTCCGGAAATCAGGCCGACGGATTCAAAATAATTTTCGGCCATAAAATCAAAGTTCCAGGAGTAGGTAGCCTTCAGGTCAGGGTTGCCGGCCTGTATTTCCTTATCATCGGGAATGGTGCTGATATAGGGAGCCAGGGCGTAGTAATTCGGTCGTGCCAGGGCGGTCGTAGCCGCGAGGCGAAGCACGAGGTGATCGGTGGCATTGTATTTGAAAGACAGGTTGGGCAGAACATTCAGGTAGTCGTTCGCTACCGAACGGGTGCCCGTTAGCTCCTCCTCGTCTTTAATGACGTTCCCGGTATAGTCGATGGAGGTGTTTTCCAGCCTGGCGCCCAGGATCATGGAAAGGTCGCTGGTCAGGTCCTGGTCCCAGCGGACGTACCCCGCCAGGATGTGCTCCTTCGCCCGGTAATTGACGCCCAGGAATTCCGAAGGCACAGCCTCGCTTTCAAATTGGGCACGGTCATTGAAATCCAGCCCGCCCAGGAACGCCTTGCTGGCAAAAAGGCCCGGAACGAGATGGCTGCCCGCCTGGAAGTTGTCGCCCGGCCAGGTTACATTCGGCACACTACCCAGCGTTGCGAAGCGGTCTTCGTCGACGGGTACCTGTTCAAAAAAGTTATTATTTCGTTCCTTCGCTTTGATTCTTACCCTTCCGCCGAAACGCAGGCGGCCTTTCCGCGACGGGATCGCCGAAAGCGGGAGCCTGAAATTGAGGCGCGCACCGAATTCGGTTTCGTCCGTATAGTCATGGTTCTCGGTAATTTCGCTCAGGCCAATCGCCGCTGAATTTTCACCGGACGGCGTAAAAAGCGGTGCGCGGCTGTCCCCGTTGTAAGTAAGGTCATAACCGCCTTTCCGGTACAGGATGTAACGTTCGTTAGGACGGTCTTCGCTTGCAATGGAGTAGGAAGCGCTCCAGTCCATATCCAGTTTCGACCCCCAGAGATGGTCTCCCCTCAGGGCATAGTTCTGTACCCGCTGGTCTTCGAGGCGGCCCATTTTATTGCGCGAATTATCGATCCCGCCCTTTGTCTGCCGGCCGATACGCCCGGTGTAGCCCGTAATAGTATTGCCGGCATCATATTCCGGTTCAATTTTATCGATCCTCAGCCGGTAGCGGTTTTCGCGGTCGTCACGCCAGTTGTACATGGCATTGGCCGTAATCGTATGATGCTTCCCCAGCTTGAAATCAAACGCCGCCGAAAGACTTCTCCTGATGCGCTGCACGTCATATTTGCGGATGTCGGTCTCATTGACGTAAACGTTGCCATGTTCGTCCTTGTCCCAGATCGCCTCCACGTCGTCGGAGCCATAGGTATTGTTATTATACGAGCCGCTGAGCACTATCCCGACGGCGTTATTGGCAAACCTGTTCCCGTAGACAAACCCACCGGTGTAAAGCGCTTTTCCCCTTATGGGGTTGAATCCCCCGGAAAGCGTCCCGGAAATACGCTGCCCATTCGGAGCCGCCCGCGTAATGAGGTTAACCGACCCGCCGATTGCGTCAGCGTCCATATCAGGGGTGAGTGTTTTATTAACCTCGATCGTCGAAATCATGTCCGACGGGATAAGGTCCATCTGTATGCGACGGTTATCGCCTTCGGCAGAAGGAATACGATCCCCGTTCAGGGTAACGGAGTTGAGTTCGGGCGCAAGACCTCTTACAATGATATTCCTGGCTTCTCCCTGGTCATTCTGCATGGTAACGCCTGGGACACGCTTCAGGGCATCACCGATATTGGCGTCGGGAAAACGCCCTACCTGGTCGGACGAAATTACATTGGTAACATTTTCATTATTGCGTTGCTGGCTGAGCGCCCTGGCTTGTCCCTTCAGGCGGTCGCCCATAATGATGACCTCGGCCATATCAAGGCCGCCATCCTCCAGCACAATTTTATGTTCGGTCACGCTGCCTGCCGTTACCGCTGCCGGCAAAGTAAAATTTTTGTATCCTATATAAGTAACCGACAGGGTGTATTCTCCTGCAGGAACATTTAAAAACTCGAATCTTCCGTAGGCATCGCTGACGGTATTAATGTCTCCGGGAACCAGTTTCAGCGTAGCCCCGGGCAACGACAGTTTTTCGCTGTCCATTACATTTCCCTTCAGCAATCCCTTCTGAGCCAGCGCCTGGCCACTACGGAAAAAGCAGAAGATCGGAATCAGAAGTAAGCAGATGTATCGGTTCATATGGAAAATTTAGTTGAAAATCCCCCAAAATTCCCCCGACACCGTTAACTGACCATTACCCCAGTATTATCTGATTTTTAAAAGGTATCCGGAGATCCCTTGAGATTACCGGACCTGAGACGAAACCGTACCGTCCTGTTTCCTTTTACTTTTCAGAATCGTTCATTTCCAGCAAGTGCTGTTCCGTTAGCGTCTTTACCGGTTTTCTTTGTCTCAACACTTTGATTTCTTCCGGCTTAACCCGCGGAAGACCGTAACGAAGCTTCGGATCTGCTGCGACAAATGAATTATGTAAATAATCCATGATGCCCGCAATCTCTTCATCCGAAAAAATATCCCTGAATTTAGGCATCGCGCCATTAAACTGGTGCAGCTTGCCATTCACATGGATAGGCCCTTCCAAACCATTTAAAATGATCATTCCCAACCGCGCATTCGGGCCGCTCACATATTCAGACCCTCTCAGGGGCGGAGCAACGTGTTCAATCCCCTCTCCGTCCGGACCGTGGCAGCCGGCGCAGGTGCTCCGGTAGATCACAAGCCCTTTCTGCAACCCCGGTGTAGGTATTTTTCGTTGTACAAAAATTGAATGTTTGTTGTTCTCCCGCCTGTTTTTAATAGATTGATCCAGCAACGAATCGATCACACTATCCGGCTCGGCCGCATCAGTTTTGAACTGTTCTTCCAGGCCTTCGAGGCTACCGATCACAGCTTCCTGGAAAACACGGCTTTCCGGATATTTACGCGACAGTTTTTTCAGCAAAGGCAAAAATGCGGCCGGCGATGCCGTAGCCCAGGGCCCCATTGAAGCCGCCAGGTAAAGATTGATAACGGTATCGTTCCTTGCAATTAAATCGTCGGCCAACTTTTGCATTGCTTCAAGATGATCGCCGGTTTGATACCGACCCAAAAGCAAAAGGGCATGTGCAGACCGCATCGGTACTCCGGAGGCGGCAATTTTTCGCAGCAAGTCAAAAGACAGGGCGTTAAGCCCTTCCAATGTGTACAGGGCATGTATCGACGCTATCGTATCGGTAGCACTCTGCGCCAGCTGTTCCAGTTCCGGGATTGCCGACCGCTGTTCTTTGAAGATCAGCAATTGCTGGGCCCTGTCCCTGGTCCAGCCGTTAGGACTTTTCAACAGCGAGACCAGCTCAGCAGCTGAGGCTTCGTTCAACCGGGGAAGGCCTCCCAGTTTTTTATCCTTGCTTTTTACCCGCAATATACGCCCCGCACTCAAAAGGGTATCCAGCTTTTTATGCGTAATCCCTTCGCGGTAGTAGGGAGTTGCCGAAACCTTATGCTGCATAACACCTCGGTGCATATCCACCACGTACAAGGCGCCATCCGGACCATTCGACAGGTTTACCGGGCGAAAACCTTCGTCTTTCGAAGCAATAAATTCCTTGTCGTTCCAGGCCTGGGCGGCTGTGGTTTTCAAACTTTCAAACGTCAGCACATTACGCTTGACGAGGTTAGCCTGCGGTTCGCAAACAAAGGCATTCCCGGCATAACCGGCCGGAAACTGGTCCCCACGATAGACCAGAGGCCCGCAGGCCGCCGTAAATCTTACCAAAACACTGTCCTGGTTAAGTACTCCTGTCACATAGCCCCGGTTTACTGTCGTAGGATGCAAAGGATACACGCGCTGATCTGTTGTCAGAACTTTGTTGATGGTCTCCTGGGGTTTCATGTACTGATTGCCGGTCAAGGCGTTGGGCAGCACGTAGTCGCCGACCAGCTGTACCTCATTATAGCCGTAGTAAAGTCGCCCGACATTGTCTTTTGTAATACCGAACTGCCCTCGGAACGGGGTTGGCTCGTGGATCCATTTTCCATCTCTGAGCTGGTAACGCGTAGTGGAATAGGCGCTGTATATCCAGTTATCAATATTCATCAGCAACCCGTTGGCCTGGTTTTCCGGGTTGGAATACTGATCTGTGTACAGCGAATCCACAAGCACCCTTTTACCGGGTTTGTCATTGTTTATTTCCACAAACCACAGGTTGGGAGGTTCGGCATACAATACGCCCCCGTAAACAAGCGCCAGAGCCCGGGGAAGCACGAGACTATCCAGGAACACCCGGGCGTTGCGCGCTCTCCCCTGCCCGTCAAAACCGTCCACAATACTGATCCTTCCGTTCGGCACTTCTTCTCCCGTTCCGGCGATATTGGGCATAAAGCCCCGCATTTCAACTACCCACATCCTGCCCTGGTTGTCAAAATCCATAGCGACGGGGGCCTCGATCAGCGGCTCAGAAGCCGCCAACTGTAGTTCAAAACCGTCCGCAACGGTATACTGGTCAAAAGAGGCTGCAGAATCTTTATCAGCGCTGTTCGTACATGCGCCTATCAACAGTGTGGCACAAAAAAAGAGGAAGAATTCCCTCCTGCCTTCTATAAACATACCTTGATTTTAACGGTTTGATTTTAATACACGAATGACTTTACCTAATAATCGCTATAAGGGCTGCAATTTACTGATCTCCCCATCGAAAAAAACGGAAAGTAGCTTGCCGGGGAATTCCGGGCAAGGGATTACAGCTTGCCGGCCAGCCAAATGCTTGCCAAAGAAATTAACTTCCGGTGTTAGTCAGCCCCCCCGGTAGTTTAACAAGAATCTGGGTTACCCTGTATACCACTGACAAAAAGACAATAATACAAACCAACATAACTATCTATATTATTGTTATTTATACTCATATAATGCATGAATTTTAAATTATTTTTCTTGCAAATTCCGATGACATATGGTATATTTGAAGAAAGGGGGAACTACATGAAAGCAGCAGAGTTAAAAAAGCATCTGAAAAAGGGGGAAGTCTACCGTAGAAGCGAGCTGGCCAAGTGGTCTAACGCGGTGGATCGCCATTTGGGCATACTCGAAACAGAAGGGGCCTTACAGAAACTTTCTCCGGGGCTATACTATGCGCCTAAGGAAACCGCTTTCGGAATAGCTCCTCCCGACGAATACAAGGTGGTGCGTAGCTTTCTCAAAGACGACCGTTTTTTGCTCACTTCCCCTAATAGTTATAATAACTTAGGTGTGGGTACTACCCAGCTTTATAATGCGCGTACTGTCTACAACCATAAGCGGCACGGAGCGTTCAAGCTGGGGAACAGGAAATTTTTCTTTCACAAAAAGTCTCACTTCCCTAAAAAGGCAACAGAAGAGTTTTTACTGGTTGACCTTGTAAACAATCTGGATTCGTTGGCGGAAGACAAAGAGTTTGTACTCCAGAACGTCTTCAAAAAAGCAATGACTATGAATCTGAAAAAACTGAGGCGCTCAGTGATAGAGTATGGTAGCGTGAAAGCGAAAAAGCTATTTTCTCCGCTTTTTGCCAATGAAGAAAATATGAGCCATGCCATCTGAGTACCTGCATAGTCACAGAGATTTTCCGGATTTGTTAAGGATCATGGAAAAAGAAACCGGGATTGATAGAAAAGGATTACTGGATCATGCAGGTATTACATGGACTGACCGAGCAAGGATTTAGTTTCGAGCTTAAGGGTGGTACGTCCCTTTCTAAAGGCTACCAAATCATCGATATATTTTCTGAGGACATTGACATCCATATCAAGGCTCCGGCCGGGCTTAAGGTCAACGAGAATCCAAAGAACACCAAAGCAAGTGCTGTAGAAAGCCGTAAATTTTTTTATGACTGGCTTGCAGAGGAAATCCACATCGATGGTATCGTATCCGTTGAGCGGGACACTTCTTTTGATGATATCGAGCATTATCGCAGTGGTGGAATACGACTACGGTATCGCAGCGTCACCGACGTGATCGAAGGAGTTAAGGAAGGGATTCTATTGGAAGCAGGGTTTGACACCGTTACCCCCAACCGGAAAATAACCATATCCTCCTGGGCTTTTGATAGAGCACATGCAAACCCCAAAATAAAAATTAGCGACAATCGCGCCGCGGATGTCATCTGCTATCATCCCGGATACACGTTTGTTGAAAAACTTCAGACCATCGCAACAAAATTCCGGCAAGAACAACAGGGAGCTAAACCCAAGGCCAATGTGATGAGGCAGTATTACGACCTGTCACGTTTGTTGGGCCATGAAGATGTACGAAAATTTATAGGTACACCAGAATACAATACGCACAAACAGGCTAGATTCCCCTCGAAAGACTTAGAAATACCGATCCGGGATAACCAAGCTTTTTTGCTTAGCGATCCGGTATTACGCGACCGTTATCGAAAGCGATTTGAAAATACTGCTTCACTGTATTATAAGGGACAACCGGACTTTGAAGAAGTTATGAGCATAATACTTAGCCACCTGGGAGGTCTGTAGGAGGTAGACAACCTGGTCTTTGTGAATTATGTGCGGGGATGCTCGTTTGGCAACTACTGACTCGCTGCAATTAAAAGGCATTGGAAAATTCACGTTTCGAGCCCCCGGATAAATAAAATACCTCCCCAAAAGTGAGATGACATGAAAACCGAAAAGAACAGTTATTCGCAGCAGGTTCAGCGTCAATTTTCACGATCAGGGAATCCGTACAGTTGCACGACGCAAATATCCCGAAGGTCTCCCTTAATATTGTCGCTCATATCAAAGACCTTCAGGGCATTCCGGGACAGGCGAAACTATCCTTCAACAATCTTGCCGTCAGCCATATGGATCCTCCGGTCGGCCCGGCGGGCGAAATCATCGTCGTGCGTAACGACCAGGACAGTCTGCTGCCTTTCTTTGGCCAGCTCTCTGAAAAGGTTGAAAACGGTAGCGCTGTTGGCACTATCCAGGTTGCCGGTAGGTTCGTCACCCATCACGATCAGCGGGTCGTTGATTAGCGCCCTTGCAATCGCCACACGCTGCTGCTGCCCTCCCGAGAGCAACGCAGCCCGCTTGGTAGCCTGGCTATCCACGTCCAGAAGCCTTAGAAGATCCATGGCACGCTGCTCTATCCGGTCGGCAGGGAACGCACCCAGCTTGCGGGCGGGAAGCATCACATTTTCCAGTGAAGTAAACTCCGGGAGCAGATAGTGAAACTGAAACACAAACCCGATATGACGGTTGCGGAATGCAGCCAGCCAGCGGTTTGTCTTCCCTTTCATCTGCTCACCATTAATCCGGATACTCCCGTCGAAGTCAGTGTCCATCGTCGACAGCAGGTACAATAAAGTCGATTTGCCGCTACCGGACTTCCCCGTAATGGCCACGAACTCGCCTGCTTCCACCTGGAAGCCGACGTTATTGAGTACCTGGTTCCGGACAGGTTCGCTAAAGTACTTATTGAGGTTCGCAACTTCCAGTAGGTTCATAGGACTATCCTCTTAAAATAGAAATGGGGTCCATCTTTGCCGCTTTCCTGGACGGCAAATATCCCGACAGCGCGGTTGTCAATATACCGAATGTGAAACCGGTGACGTAGTAAACCAGTTTGAAACTGACCGGGAGATGATCAAGCGTTATCATTACGTCACTGTGGAACGGCACTTTCGACACTGCATACGAGATAAGAAAACCGAATACCAGGCCCATTACCGCTCCTACCGCCCCAATCACCAGGGCCTGGGTCAGGAAAATCCCCCTCACATCCGAATCGGAAAAGCCGGTTGCTTTCAAGATCGCGATCTCCTTCATTTTTTCATAGATCATCATGGTCAGGATGTTAAAGATCCCGAACCCCGCAACCAGCAAAATCGTACCGGCGACGCCGTAAACGATCATCCTCCGCAGCACATCTCCCTCCAAAAGTGAGGCGTTGTCTTTTTTCCAATCGGAACCCTGGTAATTGTAGCGGGCCTGCAATTCCCGTGACATTTCCGGCGCCAGCTCTTTGTCAAACAGCTTGACTTTTACTTCTGTAAGGTAAGAGGCAGGAACACCCAACAGTTTTTGAACCGTTTTTATGCTGGCATAGCACTGCAGTTTATCGATGTCTGTGAGGCCGGTTTTGAAAATGCCGGCTACTATTACCGGGAAATTACCGCCTTTCTCAGTGGTGATCAGGACCTGGTCGCCGGTTTTTACGTTCAGCTGCCTGGCCAGTCCCACCCCCATCAAAATACTATTGGTCTTCACGCTGATTTCGGAGTAGCTGCCTTCGATGACCTTGCCGGAAAGATCGAATAATTTATCTTCCATCCCGGGATCAATGCCGTTGATTTTGCCATTTAACGAAGAGGAGCCCAGCCTGAAAAACACTTGCGTCGTAACCGCGCCCGACGCGGCCTGAACACGGCGGTCGGCTTGCAGAATGTCCAGCACCTGGTTGACGTCCTTCAGGTTGAGCAGGATGTCTTTGGGTTTCTGGTGGTGTACCAGATTAACGTCGCCCGGAAAATGCCTGTCCAGCAAAGACTGATCGGCCAGCTGCACTTCGTTGTACAATCTGAGATGGGGTGATTGCTGAAAAACTACATCCTGGGTGTACTCGTTCGTCCCCTGGATGAAGCTGACCATAAAAATGAACACGGTAATTCCGAAGGCCACTCCCACAGTGGCAACCAGGGTCTGCCGTAGCCTGGCCTTCATGTAAGTGACAGCGATAGAAGCTGACAGGACAATATTGGTAAGCCGTCTTTTCATGTCCGTCACGGGGCTTGTTCATAAACAAGGTCGCCGGCTTTCAGCCCGCTTTTAATCTCGGTCCACTGGCCGCTCCTGACGCCCGCATTCATTTTCCGTTTGATCACCCTGCCGTCGGCGCCTGCCGTCCATACCGAATCTCCCGGCTGCAGGAATGCGGTAGGGATAGCCAGTGTATTACTCTGCTCGCGGATAAGGATATTGGCCTCCACAGACGATTGAGGGAAAAAACTACCGGTATCGGTAACAGTGGCTTCCACCTTGAAGCTCCGGTTTTCCTTTTGTATCACCGGCACAATCTTGCTCACTATTGCGCTGAACTGCCTGCCTTCAAAGGCGTCGGTTTCAAAAAAGACTTTTTGGCCAGGCTTTACACGGGCAATGTCCCGCTCATCCACCAGCAGTTCCAGTTTGAACCGATCGCCGGTACCGGTCAGCAGAATCGCATCGCCCGCCCCGGCCGTACTCCCTTCCGTGTAATAAATGCTGAATACCTTGCCGTCGATACTACTGGTAAGCACGTTCACTTCCCTGAGGCGACGCAGCTCGGCGAGCTGCCGGCTTACTGAAAGCACCCGCTCCTTTTGATCGGCGCGCAGCGCTTCGTACTGGTATTGCAGGTTTTTATATTCAGTCAGGCTAGCCTGCGCCCTGATCGCCCTGTTTTCCGCTTCCTGTGCAGGGACGGCCTTTTCCGCGGCGAGCTCCCGGTACTTTTGGGCCTCAGCCAAATCGTGATCGTACTGCTCTCTGGCAAGAACCGCCCTCTGGCGCAGCTCCAGGCTTTTTGCCGAACTATCGGATGCATTCTCACGCGCCAGCCGGAGCTGTTTACCGAGGATGTCCAATTGAGCGTCCTGGCTCGGCTGGCCCAGCACGGCGAGTATCTGGCCTTTTTGTACCCGCTCACCCTGCGCCACCATGATCTTCAGGATCCGTTCCCCGGAAACAGCGCTAATCACCTCATATTGGCCGGGCATAATCTCGCCGGAGGCATAAACTGCCTCGTTAACGGCTTTTGTGGTTACCTTATAGCCGGCCGGTTCCTTTTTACAGGAGACCAGGGCCCCCAGGCCTGCCAGCGCCAATGCATAAAACTTCTTCATACATTTAATTGCCTTGTAAGTATTCCAGTTCAACAATTTGGGCCAGGCTCTGCAGGTGTGCGATCAATCGTTTCCCCCTGATGGCGGTCAACTCATCCTGCAGCTGCTTCATCTGTATCATATCAATAATGCCCTTTTGCAACTTCATTGTCGAAAGCCTGACATTTTCACGGGCGAGCGCCTCCTTCGATTTCAGTGAGGCCAGCTCCTCCATTGCCCGGTCGTAGCCGATCTTTGCGGCCAGGAAAGCCTTGTTATCGCTACTGTCGCCGGCCTCCCTTTCTGCTTGCGCCAACAGCACATTTTGAGTATCTTTTTTGAGCTGGTAGTGCATCCGCGCCATATCAAAGATGGGGACGGACAGGCGAAGCCCCACATAGCCGGAAGAAAACCATTTCGAGCTTGTTATGAAATCGAGCTGGCTGCCAAAGCCAAGCCGGCTGTAACCGCTAACGACCGATAGTTTCGGGTAAAGGGCCGCCCGGGACTGCGCAAGGGCTGCCCTGGAGAGCTCGACCGCCAGGCTATCCACGATAAAATCCGGTGTGAGCTTCGCGCTGAAACCGGGCGGAGAAACAGCCTCCGCAAGCGTAATGGCGACCGTATCGATGTGCATCGAATCGGCAAGAGGAAATCCCATCCAGAATTTCAGATCCAGGAGCGATTGCCGGTAAGAGGCCCGCACACCAGCTACCTCATCCGCCAGGTCTTCCAGCAAAGCCAGTGATTGGTTGACCGCGATCTGGTCGGTAATACCTTTTTCAAAATTCAGCCTGATCAGCCGGTCGCTTTCCCGGAAGTCCCGGAGCCGGTCCTCAGCCACAAGGCAATCCTGCCCGTTCAGGGCGGCGGCGTAGTAGGCCATCCGGACGTTTTTAGCGATCAGTTTCTGCCCGGAGAGGTGTTGACCAGCCTTCAATTGCTGCTCAAGCAGGGAAGTTTTGATTGCCTTCCATGCAGCTACATCGACCAGGCTCAGGTCAGCCTGCAGCTCGGCTTTTCCCATCCAGGGGGTTCCCAAACGGATCGGGACAAAAGTGCCCTGCGGCTGACCGAGCAGCTCGCCGGGGAATACCTGGACGGGTATTTGCCAGTAATGGTCCAGTGAAGCCGCCCCCGAGACTACTGGCAGCAGTCCGGCTTTGGCCTGGCCGGCGGCAATTGCCGCAACCGTTACCTTCCGGCGGCTTGCCAACAATTCTTTGTTATGCGCTGCGGCGTACGCCAGGCACTCGTCCAACGTCCACACGGATTGGGCGGAACAGACCCCGTTGGTTACCGTCAGAAGAACGAATAGCCCCAAGCATGTCGTTCTCAATTTGTTCTTTAAGTTCATTATTAAAAGAACTAAAAAGTTAAAATTTTAACCATCGAGTTCAATGGTTCTTTTCCAACGTTCCAGGATAATCGGGAACTCGATCAACAGCATTTTGTAAAGGACGGAGATTTCGCCAAGCTCTTTATCGAACTGGTCCTGAACGTCCCGGGCTTTCCTGACATCCTCAAGGATGCCAAAAAACTGTTGATAACGCGAAATCATTTCTTTTTCGTTGAACAGGCTTCGCATATTGACATAAAAAAAACGCCTGCGCTTTCCGCCAACCGTCCGAAAACCGGCCATTCCCGATGTGGTCAGCATCTTAAGCGCATTGGATACAGCACTTTTACTGACCTTGAAATAGTCGACCAAATCTTCAAATACGGCGCCTTCACTGCCTTGAAGCAGCAGGTACACAAAAACCCGCGCTGCTACCGGAGTCAGGCCCATGTGTTCCAAAAGGCCGCTATGCTGTTCAATTCGCTCCCTGTTTTGCTCCAAAATATTTAATTATCTAACTGACTGTCAAATGTAATATCATTTAGTTCTCCTAAACAAGAACCAAATGATAAATATTTCGGGAATTTGGTTCTTCTGTTCCGGCCGGCCGGTCTGCCCTACGCTAGTCAGCATCCAACCCTCTCAAAAATACTTCCAGGTCTTCGTCCCTGCCCAACCCGAATTTTTGCTTTAGCCTGTATTTTGACATCCTTACGCTTTGCGCTTCAACATGGAGAGCCTGTGCGATTTGCTTCGTAGGCATTTCCAGATAAATGTAAGCGCAATATTTCAGGTCAAGCGGTGTGAGTTTCTGGGTAGCTCTTTCTGTCAGTTGGTTGAAAAAGCCGGGATGCAATCGCTGTATCTGCATTTTGACCGCTTCGAAATCAGCGCTCACCATCATCTCCTCTTTTAAAAGCTTGCGGATGCGGCCGGCGTCACCCTCCTTCATCTTATCCTGTATCTGCCGGAACATATCATTTTTATACGCTATGTGCAGCGAATTTGCCAATGCTTCCTTTTCAAGCTGCTGACGTTTCAGCTCCAGCAGCTCTTGCTCGGCCTTTAGCCTGGCCTGCTCCTCCTTTTCAATTTTCAGTTGTAATGCGGCCTGCCCCCGGGCTTCTTCCAGTTTTTTCTCCCGTTCTTTTGAATAGCGCAGCTTAAAATGATAGGAAGCAAACATACAGCCCAGGGCGAACAGCAAGGCGAGTGCAATTCCCCCATACAGAAGGTTCTGCTTCTTCCGAAATTCCGCCTGCACCATCAACAGTTTTAATTGCTGGTCTTTTTTCCCGGTTTCATACTGAATTTCCAGTTTTTGAGCGTTCAGGAGCTGCTGTTCATCAAACGTTTTTTTCAGCAGCTCCTCGCCTCTTTGCCGGTAGGCCAGGGCCGCTTTAAAGTCGTTTCCTGCCAGGGCTATGTCAGCAAGCTCCCGGTTGACCTGGTACTCCAGTTTATAAAAGTGCCCGCCCGTACCTGTCATCCGGCTCAAACCCTGTAGCAGGTATTGTCCGGCAAGTGGCAAATCACCTTCGGCCCTGGCAAAACTGCTCCTGATACCGTACACATTGATCCATTTTTCGCCGGTAGCCAGCTTGCGCATTAGTTGCTCCTCGGCAAGAGCGAGATAACCAAAGGCCTTCTGTTTGCGCGACTTTATATCATCAACTGAAAATTCAAGGAAATGATTGGCTAAGTTGATGCATGTGATTGCAAAGGTATTTCCGCTTACCTTCCTGCTTTTTTCCTGCAGCTCGTAAGCGCGCATCAGGTATTGATAGCTGCTGTCGGGCAGGCCCTGTTGATGCGTTCTTTTATACCTGGCCAAATACATACTGGAAATACCGTTGCATACATTGGCCTGCAGGTTTGCTTTCGCCGCCCGGACCGCATACCGCTCACAGTTCCGAATATACTTTTCCATCTTTTCCTCATCCTCCCATTTGCTGTAAACCCCGTAAAGAAGATAATTGAGATGGTATTTTGTAACCACGTCCTCATCACTGCCTTCCAATAACCGGAGGCCGGCCAGTGCATCCTTAACAACAGCATCCGGGCGGTTCAGAATATTGTTCAGGTACGCGCTTGCTCTGAAAGCAACAGCTTTGGTTGTTGTATATTTTGCCCTTTCAGCATTTTCCAGGCTTAAATCCAGCAGTTTTTTACCCTTCAGCAGGCTATCCAGCGACAAGTACAAGCCGCTTTGATGTGCGTACAGACAGGCCAGCTCGTCCGGAGTGGTCGCAACTGCAAGAGCCTTATCCAGGGTAAGGATAGCCTCTTCCGCTCTATTCTGTAGTTGAAGCTGCTCCACTTTTTCAAGCGCCAGCGTTGCGGCCGGGCTCAGGCGCTGCGCCCGGACCCACGGGCTTAACAGCAACAGGAACAGGTATACCAGGTTTCGTATCTCTATCATTGGTCAGCCAAAATAATAAAAAATATAGGCTGACCGCCACACGGGCATCGCATCATCGACCGGTCGTATACCAATGCGCTTACTAACAGACCCTCTAAAATTGTTGTAGACGCTTTGTATACAACAAAAAAAAGGCTGTAGATGTATTGTGAAGCCTGCGGGGGCATCCTTTTTAACGATACTGCGATATTTGCTGCGAAGAAACAGCGGTCTACCGTGCTACCGATGTACCACATGTTTTTTCTGCAAGGCCCAACCGAATAAAAATGTCAGACCTCATACACGGGATTTTACTGGTTCTGGGCCTCGTGCTGGTTGTGCTCGGGGGTAGGCTTTTCATTGCATCCCGAAATCTTTTGGCCACGGGTACCAAAACCTACGCCACGGTTATCGATAATGTCCGCACACAGTCCCGCGATGGCCACGGCACATCTGTAATGTATGCGCCTGTGTTCGAGTATGAGGCAAACGGACAAAAAAAGACCTACGTACCCAATACCCGTTCCAACCCGCCCGCTTACGACGTTGGTGAAAAGGTACCCATTGTCTATAGCTCAGAAAATGCGTCACATGTACGTATTGTATCTTTTTGGGGAATTTACCTGGGCGCTAACATTTTGTTCGCAATGGGATTGCCTATGATACTGTTGGGAGGGGGCTATTTTTTATTTAAAACATTTGAGCTCCATAACCATTACTAAATCTAAACGCGATGTTTTTTGTTATCAGCCGGGTAAAACAGGCCTCGTACGCGGCCCAGGGGTTGCAAAACCCTGAGAACCCCTACCACCCTATGACTTTGGTCGTTTATCATACGCTTATGAGCGCAGCGGTTTGCAGCGTATACTCTAAAAAGGCATTCTGCGAGTTCCGGGACGAGACAGAGGGGAAAACGATTTCCAGGAGTCTTTGGACGGCCGAAATGAAGGCTTATTCCAGGCAGAAAGCGACCGAAGTGCCCAAGCCTCCTTTTATCTTCAAGCTCACTATTGCCGGGTGGATAGGGATCCTGCTGGTGGTTGCTTTTTTGGGGCTAATGGCTTATGACGGCATGAAGCCACCGCGGGCCAGGTTGGAAAAAACCATGTCGATGGAAAGAGTGCCGGGTATAGGCGATATCTATTTCGGGCATTTTGAGACCTACAAAGAAAAAGGCAACCCGCTGGGCGTAAAAACCGGCTATGGGTGGTTCCGCATTGAAAAAGTGTCGGGCGAAGAATTCTATATTGCCAAAAGCAAAGAAATGAGCCAGGTGCATCGGCCGAAGGAGCAGCTCAGCAGCACAGATTTTGAACCGGAGCATCTACCGTTGAAACTGTCGGAACAGACCGGTTACAACCTCCGGTTCCAATCAGCCGATGGGTTGACAGAAGTTTACATAATCGATAAAAAATAAATGACCGGCAGAAAAATAATGGGCATAATCGTATTGGCCATCGCGTCGTTTTGCTTGATCCTTTATGCGACGGTAAAAACAAAGTCAAAAAACGTGGGACAATACGAGCCTTTCAAAGAATGGGTAGGCAAAACCGTGGTTCTCAAACGCGAAACCGTACTATTTAAAGAGAAAAATGCAAACGGCAAGTATCCCTATCTCCTGGCGGACAGTCTGCATCCACAATGGCCATATATCCGGGACCGTAAAAATCTTACCGATCCGGATCTGGCAGAGGTAATGAAATTCCCTGCAGGCGCCAAACTGGAAATAGAAAGAGCAACACAATTTACCAACGGCGTTTCCGGCACCTCCTCTCCTACCATGTCCGGCACCCTCCATTCGGGCGGAAACCTGTATAAAATAAGCTATCAGTGGGGTGAAATGGACATTGCGAAATTTTTTGACAAAATCGAAAAATGCTGGCGGTTCCACCAGGCGCCCTGGCAGGACAAAACAGATACTGCTTTTTATGCGCTGCCCCAGGCGGCATGGTGGTAATATAAACTTCAAACAGGCGGGCATTCAATACAAAAGGTCATGAGCAGAAAGGCACTGGGTCATCATTTCTTTATTATCGACAACCAATTCATACTTCAGTTCGACAGGAAAGTCTACAGAAAGCATTACCCTGTCATTGATTTTTCCAGTTTTGAGATTATAGCAAGTAACGGCTCCGGTTTTCATTATTTCCGCGATAAAAACCATGTTTATATTGACAGTTACATGAATACATTTGCCGTCCTTCCCGGTGCGGATCCGGATAGTTTTCAGATACTGGACTTCAAAAACGGCAGGAGTACATCCGCAGAACACGATTACCTGTTCGATCAGAAACTACCGCACCGCTTTTCTGAATATGAGCACTTATCCGGGCTGTACCAGCGGGTCGGCAACACCATCTATTTTAACCATGTTGGTGAAGTGGCAGGGGCAGATCCGGCGACATTTGAAGTCTTGCACGGGGATAAAGTCGGGAATGCAGCGCGGGACAAGCACCATGTCTATTTCCGGGAACACATTGTGGAAGAGGCGGATGCGGAAACTTTTCATTTTCTTGAGTAATGCTTCAATGGCGCCTACTACCGTGAATGCGACCATACCTTTTATGCTTGCGACAAGAATTTCGGGTTTTATATTGATACCACGGCAAAGGCCTTCAAAACAATCCGGACAAAAAATCCGGGGCTGTTTCGGTTTTTGGTTATCGATAACCTTGGGTATGCCTGTGATGAACGGCACTATTACCTGTTTGGCAAAAGGAAGTCAAAAATCTAGCTCAACAAGGCCGGCAACAGTGTAAAGAGAAGGGGCATTTTGCCCTTTATCTATCGAGGGTTCAACGCGCCGGCTAATATACTGTACGCTTCCCGCCCTTAGCGGCATTCCGGAAATCCGGCTCAGTTCACGCTGCGGATCGATATTTGCCTGACTTCGCCGGCCCCGATATCAAACTTAACGTCCACCACCGAGTAGTCGCCGCTAGCTATGACTTGCTTTATTTGCGCCCCTTCGACGGTATATTTCCCTTTTTTCATCACAAATCTTGCGCCGCAGTCTTTAAAGGCCGAGGGAAAACGGTTGTCCAGCCTGGCCACATTTCGGCTTTGAGAGCCGTCGTTGGGGGCCTGGAAGGTCAAAAGCATATTGGGTTCCAGGGAAGCGTAATCAGCCACGGGGTTGTTTACAATCCTCAACGCTTCGGTAAAAGTATAATTCCCGTCTTCGACTGTAAAAACCCTGAAGAAACCGAGTACTTTCTCCCATTCCGACACAGATCCGCTCCTGCTTATGCTACCGGGCCTGATGCTGAGGGTCGGAACCTTCCCGACCAATTCCCGGAAAGGCTTGTGATTATGTCCGTTCAGGACCAGTCGGATACCGTGGCGGTTGCAGAACGCCGTATCGATACGATCGGGCCGGTGCTGGGCCAGGATCGTGATTTTCCCCGGCCCCTCGGTTTCCATAAAACGCCTCAGCACATCGCCCTGCAACCCCGAAAGCGGAGCGCGATCGGGTACGTCGATCACCGGATCCCCCAGGTAATCGTCCAGGAAGAGCACCCTGGTATCTCCGTAGGACATTCCGAACGTCCTTTTTCCGCAGAGCCGGTTCCATTGTCCGGACTTAGCGGCGAAATCGCCGGCATCCATACCATAAAAATCGTGGTTCCCCGGTATACTGAATGTAGGGGAAATCAAGCCGGACACTCCCTTAAATCCTTTCGCACCTTCGAAATAGTTCCTGAACTTCTCCTCCGCTGACGGCTTCTGATCGGGCCGGGTGTGTAAAATTCCTCCCCAACCCAAACTGTCGGCGCTCAGTCGTGTGTAATCATGAATAAGGTCGCCGGTCATAATAATAAAATCCGGAGCGATGATATTCGCGATGTCCACAAATTTGTCAAAGAGCTCCAGCTCCTTGGCATAGCCGTTTTCCTGCGAACCCACCCACTGACGCGAAACGTGAGGGTCGCTGATGTGGATAAAGCGGTGCTGTTTCTTATATTCCAGGATTACCTTCACCGACCTGACGGAACGGTGACTTTTTGGGCCGGTGAATATGACCAGGTCATACAAATCCTCCGGCGTTCCGCGCGGAACACCCGCCCGGATCCTGGTATTCACCGATGCTTTTGTATATGAATCGAACAAATGGTTTCCCTTGTCTATATGGTCAACTGCAACCCTGGCCTGATAATAAGGCCCTTCCAGGCGTATCGAATCGATTGCTACCGGCTCTTCATTATCGAATAAAATATCGAACTGGCCGCCCTGTAATACGATGACAGGCGCAGCCCGCCAAGGGTACCGAATACCGTCCGCTTTTAAAGGGCCGTACCCGGTGAGCGAACAGATCAAAGTGAAGACAAAAAAATATGGCTTGTAGCGGCTCATTGGTAAATTCTCATGCTGTCAGCATTAAAAGGCAACACCTCGCAGCATTTAACCGGTCAACCCAGCCGGGGCCAACGACCTAACGGGGTACGGAGTGCTTACTGGTATCCGGCGAATACGGTTGTTACCACCTTCCTGATAAGCACCCTTGTGAAATCAACTTTAGAAATTTCATTTTTTGATTAGCCGCAAGGGTGCCTGCCCCCCAATCCGGATTAAATAATGTCCCGGGTTTAAATCGCCTAGATCCAGGTAATCTTTATCTGAAGTTACTTGCCACGTCTTCAATACGTTTCCGCGAATGTTGAGTAGTTCGGCTTTGGTATTGAGCCCTCCTTCTATCCAGGCACCGCTTACCGCCGGGACAGGGTATACCAGAGGTTGTCTATGTCCCGCCATGTTGACCGAAACGATCGGACTAAGACTATAGGATCCATCCAGGTCTACAGACCGCAACCTGTAGTAGCTGATGGACGAGGCAAGAAATCTATCGGTAAAAGCATACTGGTTAGGCTGCCGGCTGCTCCCTTTTGCCAAAACCGACCCAATGATATGCCAGTTTTTAGCATCTTGACTCTTCTGAATCTCAAAATAGTGACTATTCGTTTCATCGGTTGTTTTCCAATGCAGGTGTGCCTGTCCGGCTTCTTCACTGGCGTCAAAACTGACCAACCTGACCGGTAGCTCAACACAGGCAGCCCGAACTGCATTTAGGTCCCGGCAATCACCCAGGTTATTGTCAATGCTTACCAGAGCCTCTTCTACGCTCACAAAATCACAGATTGCCTTTATGGCACATTCGCTCAGCGCGTCGTTATTAGTAATTGTCACCGAACTCGTTATTTTTTTCAGGCTACTTAGTCCGTCTAATGAAACCAGGGCGGGATTGCGGAACACAATTAAATCCCCGATCTGCTCTACGTTTGACAGCCCGTCAAGGTCGGGCAACGAAGGGCAATTGCTTATATACAACCATTTATCGATAGTAGTTAGGTTGGCTAGCGCACTGATATCAGCCAGGGAGGGCAGATTTTGTAACCATAATTCTTCCGTCTGGGTAAGATTTTCAAGCCCGGCCAGACTGGTTACCGGAGTGCCCACTGAAATATCGAGGACTCCGGTGACTGTCGTCAGGTTACTCAGTGCAGTCAGATCGGTGAGCGAAAGATTCTCACTTATGCTCAGCGTATTTATGGAGGTAAAATGTTCCATCCCCCTAAGGCTGGACAACGCACTGTTATTTTCTAGTCTAAGCCACAGATCATTAATTTGGCCAAGGCCTGTCAGGGAAGTCAGGGATCCGTTTCCTAATATTTGCAACGCACCTCCCGAGCTGGTAATGTTGTTAAGGCCATTCAGATTGGTAATACTCGTACCATTAATGACCAGTTCTCTCGTCACACCCGTTATTTGCGCCAGGCCGGACAGGTTCGTAATGTCAGTACCGGAAATACGAAGAATCCCGGGTATTACCGTACAGTTGGGATAATTCGACTTAAAACCATCCACTGCGGCCTGTGACCTAAAGTCTATCGCGTTACTGACAGGCACCGGGCATTGCGACCAACCGGCCCGAAATATAAGAAGGAGGAAAATAGATAGAAGTAGGTTCTTCATACGCAGGTTACCCGGCTAATGTTAATAATAAGAATTTTGTACGTCTTAAGCTCCAAAAGAGAAAAATCATCGCACCGGAGACTCCACCTTACCCGGAGCCATCCCATAGCAGCGCAAAGTGAATCAATTCTTTCTTACCATAATATCCCTCTTTTGGGGGACGTAAACCTTATCAGTTGAAGCTGCGTTGTACCCGGTAGTTTCAGCGGGGGCGGAGCAAAACGCAGTGGAGCCGAAGGATCTCTTGTTATAAAAAACCTCTGACAGGGATTGGGTATAGGGAGCGAGAGACACCTCGGCTGCGCTCCGGGATGACCCTCCGGTAGGCGCACCTCTCAATAGTATTGTCAATGGTAGGGATGTATTGGAACCGAGGCTTGTCAGGGCAGATTATTTCGACAAGCAATACAATTCCCAAACCCGACGGCGTTAAACGTATAAGCGAGCGAATGCCGCTGCAATTCCGGTTGTCATCAACCGGTCTTCAACCCGGCATACCTTATGCTTTAGAAACACCTTATCGTAATTGAAAATGAAAAGCATACTCATAGCCGGCGGGACAGGTTTTGTCGGAAAGCACCTCATTTCATTTTTAGCCGGGAGAGGGTACACTTTGCATGTATTAACCCGGAAACCGATTGTAGATACACCCGCCAATACTCATTTTTTCAGATGGGATATTGACAAAAAATATATCGACAGAAAAGCTTTCGAAGGCGTCGATACGATCATCAACCTGACCGGGGAAAATATTGCGGGTAAGCGGTGGACCAGGCAACGCAAAAAGGAAATTGTAGAAAGCAGAGTAAAGCCGATCGGGTTGTTACATCAGTACGTGGCAGAAAATGGATTCAGGATAGCTACTTTCATTTCATCCTCTGCAGTCGGTTTTTATGGCACCACGACAACCAACGAAATTTTTGATGAAACATCGGAAGAAGGGGATGGCTTTTTACCCGCTGTTTGCAGAGACTGGGAAGCTTCCGCCCAAAGGTTCAGCGACTCAGGTGTCAGAACCGTCATTTTAAGAAAAGGTATCATTACCGGGAAAGACGGCGGAATGGTTAAAAAAATATCTCCAATGGCTAAAATCGGGATAAATGTCTCTTTAGGCAGCGGCAAACAATTTATGCCGTGGATCGACATTCGCGATCTGGTTAAGATTTATGAGTTTATACGCTCCAATCCGCAAATGGAGGGCGTCTATAATGCCGTCGCCGGCCAGCACATCACGATGAATGAATTTTCAAAATCCTTATTACAATCTTTCGGAAGGAGGAGTTTCCTGCCCAATCCACCTTCTTTCCTGATTCGGTTGGCCTTTGGCGAGATGTCCACCATGTTGTTAGCCGGCTCAAGAGTAAGCAATGAAAAACTTAGGAAAGCCGGCTTTCAATTTGAATATGATACTATCAAAAAATCACTCGGTAGCTAGAGTAGAAGTAATGGCCCGAAGGTCTACCCCAACGGTACCATGCCGGCTTTCAGGAACAGAGAAAACTTCCCGATAACCATGAAAAAAAGCGGTCCCGGCTTCTATTCCGGGACCGCTTTTTAGCTCCTTCGGCGTTAGTTGTAACCCGGGTTTTGTTCAAGCAAAGGATTTTTGTTGATCTCTGCCTGCGGGATCGGTACCAGGTAATTACGCTCATGGAATGCCCTGGGGTTGAAGTCAGACACCGTGTAAGTTTTGCTTCCGTCGGCGGCTCTGATAATGGTCATCTTTCTACCGTCCTCATTCAGCCTTTCGGGCGCAATTTTCCATCTGCGCACATCAAACCAGCGGTGCTCTTCAAATGCCAGCTCTATCCGCCGCTCATTCTGCAGCCTTTTCAAAAGTGCCGTACCGCTTTCCGTGATGTCCGGCATCCTGACGCTCTCACGCTTTCTGACCATATTCAAATATTCCCGGCATGTCTCCTCATTCCCCAGGTAGTACATGGCTTCGGCGTAATTCAACAAAACTTCGGCGTAACGAATGAATATCCAGGGAGAATTCCCCTGGTTTTCCTGGCTGGGGTTAACAATGGTTTCATCGATAAATTTCCGTAGATAATATCCCGTAAGTGTCGCATTCCACCCTGATAAGGCGCCTTCATTGCTGTCCTTTCCCCCTGGTAGGAAAGTCTCCACCGGCCTGCCCTGAAACGGCGCCCCGTCGTAGAGGATACTGGCGTAAAAGCGCGGATCCCTGTTTACATAAGGATTCTGCGGATCATACAAGGGGTCTTCGGCAGGCAATTTACCGCTAACCATCTCATAATCATCCACTATGTTTTGCAGAGGATGCGTTTGCCCAAATCCGCCGTACCCGTTCGGATACTGCGAGAGCTCGGTCCGGACCGCCTGTGGATCTACCGAGGAATCAAATCCGCGTGACCATATCACTTCAGAGTTGTAACTGTTTTTTTTGAGGAACAGCGCCTTGTAGTCGGGAAACAGGGCGTACTGATTCAGGTCAATCACCGCCTTTGCGGCGGCGGCGGCATCCTCCCATTTCTTCGCTGCATTACCGGCGTTGTTCAAAGGACTGGCCCTGTACAGGAGTCCCCTGGCCTTGAGCGCCAGGGCGGCACCCTTTGTAATCCGTCCGGCATTAGCCGCATTAAAGGTCAGCGGAAGCAAGGCTGCTGCTTCATCAAGCTCCTTAACAACGAAATCCATACATTCGTCGTAGGTATTGCGGGGTACATTGAAATCGTCGTTCAGTGTAAAAGAGCTTTCGATCAAAGGTACGCCGCCGAAAAAAGCAACCAGTTTGAAATAGGCATGCGCCCTTAAAAACTTCATTTCACCGATCATCTGGTTTTTGACTGACTGGTCAAATGCAGCCTGATCAATATGGTCAAAGAAAATATTACAGTTGGTAATAACCGACCAGTAATTGAAACCTGACGCGCCTGTCCATGAGTCAAGCACTCCAAGTGAAGAAGGCGTAATATTGCCCAGGTTGATAAAGTTGCTGCCATCGCCGCGCTGATACGACTCATCCGTCACACCCGCCAGCCGCTGATGGGCGCTCCCCGAGAAGCCTATGGGCATCAGCCGGTAAGTATTGCTGATAAAGGCATTGATCAGGTCCTTGTCCTTCCACACGGCATCGTCGGAAAAGCGGTCGAGCGGCGCCTTGTCAAGCACGTCATTTATACAGGAAGGAATCATAAGCGTCGTCAGGCCCGTCGCCAGCAAAAACGACATCCTTCTCATCGATTTTATCAGGTATTGAATCTTTTTCATAGGATTAACTATTCAGAAGGTAAGGTTGAACCCGAGGTTGTAAATCTTGCTTTGAGGATAGTAGCCGCCTGACGGATTGCTGTTTTCCGGGTCATAGATCTTTAGCTCATCAATCGTAAACAGGTTGTTGCCGTTGGCGAAAAGCCGGAGGCCGCCGATCTTGAACTTCGACAGCAGCGACACAGGCAGGTCGTAGCCGAGCTCGAGCGTTTTTAACCTTACAAATGAGGTATTCATTAACCAGAAATCCGACAACTGGCCATTTACTTCGCCGCCCGCTCCGGCTTCGATGGTGGGCAGCGTCGGATACTTGGAATCCATGCTTCCGGGGGTGTACCGATTGACTACAAACTCCTGCAGCGCATTGATGGCTATCCGGGCATTCTGATGGTAGTACTGCCATACCCTGGCCTGACCCGCGAAGTTCGCCCACAGCGAGATATTCTTGTAGCTTATGGACATGTTGAGCCCGTAGGTAATCTGCGGGATATTGATTTTGTCTGTCATTACCATGTCGGCGGCATCAATTTTGCTATCGCCATTCACGTCCTCGTATTGCAAATCACCGACTTTGGTTCCCGGGTACACCGGGTTATTGTCGACCTCGTTCTGTGTCCTGAAAATGCCCAGCGCTTTGTAATAGCGGGTCGCCCCTATCACATGCCCTTCTGATTTCTGCCACTCCGGGATATTCGCAGCTTCGCTGATGTCGATGATCTTGTTTTTTGCATACCCCATGTTTCCCGAGATATGGTATCTGATCGCTCCAAATGTGTGGGCGGTAGATAGGGTCAGTTCAATACCCTTATTTTCTACCACCCCGATATTCTCATTGGGAAGCTTGAGACCGGTATAGACGGGCACCGCCAGGCTCCTGGTCGTCAGGATGTTGGACCTTCTCTGCTTAAAGACATCAATAGTGAAGCCCAGCCGGCTGTTCCACAAACTACCGTCAAGCCCGATATTTGAACTGGTCAGTACCTCCCAGGTCATATTGGGGTTGGGCGTTACGCCCGTCGTCAATCCCTGAGAAAATGCGGAGGGAAACCCGAAATGATACCCTTGGTTGCCCAAAGTGTATAACGCCAGGTGCTGGAACGCAGTTACGGCGTCGTTACCCATTTTCCCGTAGGAAGCACGGAGTTTCAGCTCGTCCACCGAACTCAGATCCTTCATAAACTCTTCGCGCGAAATGCGCCAGGCGGCCGAAAGCCCCGGGAAGAAACCGTACTGCTTGCCGGGAGGAAAATTGGAAGAGCCGTCATATCTGAAATTGAAATCCAGCAGGTATTTATCTTTAAAACCATAGCTTACTCTGCCGAAAAAATTGCTCCTCCCGCTTTCGGACCGGATACCGGTTGTCGACTGGTCTACAAGGCTGCCGGCAAACAGCTCGTCTATCGCATAAGAAATGAAGTCTTTCCGAAAAGCCGAAAAACTGCGGTCGTTGTTCAGCTGCTGCTCGATTGCAAAAAAAGTATTGACGTCGTGATCGCCGAATCGCCGCTCATACTTCAGTCTCAGGTTGGTCAGCGCGCTCGTACCACCGTTAAAACTTTCCGTCAGCTGCGGCTTCAGAATCCCGCCCCCGGGCTTTGAAATATATACGTCATTGATTTTGTCATAATCATATACCGTCCAGGGGGTACGCCAGTTTTTAGTGGTCGCTACATCATTGCTGTAAGCAAAATAACCGTCTACTCCCAGGCCTTCCAGCCAGGGCAGGTTAATGTCAAAAGTCGCTTTGGTGAGGAACCGCTGGGTTCTGTTATTGATGTTGCCGGTGGCTGAAGTGGCCATGACGGCCGGGTTCTCACCGTTTTCTATGCCTGACGACGGCAACCCGTTCGGCCAGTATACCGGGATAAACGGCAATTGCCATAGCCGCTGGAAGGTGGTCGAGGTATTGAAGGAAGGGTAATTTCCATTGTCCAGTCCTGCGTTGATATCCAGCCCGACTCTGATATTTTTGCTGACATCCGCATCGACATTAGACCTGATGGTGTAGCTTTTAAAATTGAGGCTGCCTTTTTTAAATATCCCGTCTTCGTTGGAAAATGAACCGGAAACAGAAAACCTGACCTTTTCAGATCCTCCCCTGAGGTTCAGATTGTGGCGGCTCTGGCTGGTGGCTTTCCGGAGTACTTCGCCAAACCAGTCTGTATCCGGATAATTGAGCGGGTCGCTGCCGTCGGCGAATTTTCTTATTTCTTCATCCGTATACCTCGGTCCCTGTCCTGCCTTGACCTGTAGTTCGTTAACATAAGCTGCGAATTCTGCAGAGTTCGCCATCTTGGGCAGGCGGGTCGGCGTAACGATCCCCTGGTTGAATGTATATTCAATAACCGGCTTGCCGGCCTTCCCGCGCCTGGTGGTGATCAAAATCACACCATTGGCGGCCCTGGCTCCATAGATGGCAGCCGAAGCGTCTTTCAAAACAGAAATGGACTCGATGTCGTTTGGGTTGATCCGCTCCCAGCCCGAGACCCCCTGGATCCCGTCTACAACCACCAGCGGACTTGTATTTCCGGTAGTACTTTTTCCCCGGATCAGAATCCCGGAATTGTCTCTTCCCGGCTCACCGGTCCGGTTGGTGGTCACAACTCCGGGCATCATCCCCGCCAGGGAATTGGTGAGGTTTGTCACGGGGTTCTTCTTTATTTCGCTGCTCGACATGCTGGCTACCGACCCGGTAAGTGTTGCCTTCTTCCGGGTACCATAACCGACCACCACTACTTCCTCAAGCGCTTTCTCGTCTACCACCAGGGCAATGTCGATGCTGGTTCTGTCTCCTACTTCTATTTCCCGGGTAGTGTACCCGACGAACGAAAATACCAGCACCGCTTTTTCATCCGGGACTTCCAGTGCAAACATACCCCCGGCATCCGTTATAGTGCCCTGCTGCGTTCCCTTCACCAAAATACTTACGCCCGGCAGGCCTTCGCCATTTTCGCTGGTGACTTTTCCTTTTAAACGGATTGCCGGCAGCGCACCGGCAGGCTTTTCCAACTGGGTGCCGGGATCTGCCTGACCCGGCAAAGGCGCCTCCAACTGCAGGACGATTTTATTCCGCACAATCCTGTAGGTTACCCTGTTGGGACGGAATAGCTCATCGAGTACCTCGGCGATCGTCTTGTCGGTAACCGACATGGAAACATAGCGGGTCACCGGAACTAACTGTGCACTATATACGAACTTCACATTGGCGATGGTTTCCAGTTCCGACAGGATGACCCTAACCTCCTTCTTTTCGGCTTTAAAAGTCACCCTTTTCCCGAGCAATTCCTGTGCGCTTACTACGTTCCCATAAGTATTGCCGGCTGCAATAATGATCACAATTAATTGCACGAAGAACAGTTTCATAACAGTGCCCGACGGCGTTTTGAATTGTCTTGGCTTTTTCATTTATCCAGTTTTTAAAATAAATCCAATGAAGATTTGGCAACAGGCTCCCCTTTTCATTTTTTCAGGATAAAATGAATGGAATAATAGATGTATTGCCAACAGGGAGAATACCGGAAGTATTGCCGTATTTCCGGCATTTTGTCTTTAAAAGTACTGATTTAAATAGATTGTCTCCATCATAAGGTTTAGGGTTAAATTGTTATAAATCACAGCCTTGTCCGGCCACCATGACTTTATCACCGGTTAATTCAAACCGGGCATTCACAGCCGCGCAGATTATCTCGAGCCTGCCGTAAAGGTCATCTTTCGACAGGTCTGCCGTAATCCGGCAATTGTTTAATCTTTCGCTACTTACCTCTATTTTAATACCGTAAGCCTTTTCCAGCTTTTCCAATACCGTCGAGAGTGGTATTTCCCTGAAAACAAAAGCATCGGGTTTGTGGTAATCGTCTCCTTTTTCAATAATCCGGGGGGCGTCGACCAGTCCCGTGACGTACTGTTCACTTCGGGCATAATAGGTAACTTTCCTGTTTGGCGTCAATGTTACCCCTTTTTCTGCGGATAAACCGGCCCGGTCATTGCTGCCGGCCGTTTTTTCGACCATTACCTTCCCTGTGATAACCGCGACTTCAATCGCACCGGACCTCTCCGCTTTCCTTATTGTGAAACTCGTACCCAGTACTTTTGTCACAATATCGTCTGTGTATACAAAGAAAGGTCTACCCGGGTCGCGGGCCACTTCAAACATCCCGTTCCCTTTTAGGTAGACGATACGCTTGTTGCGGCTAAATTCTTTGGCGTAAAATAAAACAGCGCCCGGATCGAGCGTGACATTGCTGCCGTCCGACAGCACAATTTTCCTCGCCACGGTCGCAGCATTTGAAGCCTTCTCAAGCTGTGAAATTTCCGAGTCGGGAACACCGGAGATCAGGGCCTGCCGGAATGGCTGTGACCAATACAATATATACCCGCTCAGCAGGAGAACAGCGGCTGCAGCGACCTTGAAGTAGTCAGATTGCCACCACCTTTTTTCTTCAACAGAACGATATCCCGGTCCCCGGCGCATTTTGGCGCTTATATCCAGCCACATTTCCTTCTTTAGCTCCTCCTCACTTAAACCCGGCCGCTCTTCCTGTTCAGCCTCCAGCGAATCATACCATATGTCCATGATACGCTTCTCTTTTGTCGTCGAGACGCCCTTCTGATATCGTTCCAGCAGCATTAAAAATCCTTTCCAGTATTTTCGCATAACCATCGGCAGGAGATTGGTATTGGCTTTACCTCCCAAATAACAAGTACGGTCAAAGCGGTTCCACCGCAAGAATCTAAGCCAATTATTGAAAAAATCATATCAAAAGACCCAAACTAGCCTAATTTTATTTAAATCATTACATATTCGACATAGAGAAAGATAACCCGGGCCATAGCCTTTCGTTTCGTCCGCTTTCAGACCTCCTGCGAACGGGCGCAACTCCGGGACACGACATATCCGGACCTTTCAAAAAGCTACCGCCTTTGGACCGGCAAATACCGGAAACCGGCCGGGAAGTCAGATCAGTTCGGGAAAGCTAAAATAAAAAAACAGGAGATAAACCACGTAGTCCTTTAAATACTCACGCATCAACCGAAGGGCCTGCGTTATGTTGTATTCAACCGTACGTTCAGGCATTTTAAGGAGTTCCGAAATTTCGAAGGCGGACCTGTGCTCGATGCGGTTCAGCCTGAAAATGTGCTGTACTTTTGGCGGGAGCTGCTCAATGCCGGTCATTATGGCCTGCTGAAGCTCCCGGAAGGCCAGGGTGTCTTCTGTGCTGCGGTTTGTTTCCGGTGACTTTGCAAATACTGACAATTCATATTTTTTCTTGACAATCTCTTTCTTTATGAAGTTCAGGACCCTGTATTTTACGGCGCTGGAAAGATAGCGGTCAAGCTCATCGATGTGCACCTCGTTGCGTCTGAACCACAAGTCCAGGAAAATGTCCTGGATCAGTTCCTTTGCGTTTTCCTGCGACCCGACTTTGCCAACTGCCATGCGATAGAGCTTATGCCAATACCGATCGTAAATTTCCCGGAAGGCACGCTCGTCGCCTGTTTCCAGAAGCAGCACCAGCTCAGCATCATTTACAATTGTGTCTTTCATTGTTTTCCAGTCTCGACGGCATTGACAACTTATCACAACACAAGATGATAAGAAGCCTGACCATACGCGCCATAGTGTCAATTTTTGCAAAGTAGTCGAGAAAAAATCATATAAGCAAAACGTCCGTCGGCGCACTCCGATCTCGTGGGCACCCGGTATAGGTGCGTATCTATGGTTATGTAAAAGCAGGTTTGAGACACGTCTCACCCGACAATTATTAATCGTAACATTTTTGCGCTTTAAATGACTGATTACAAGAGAATTAACAACACAAGCATCGTTTAAAACGGTTGGTAATGCGCTCATTGATGATCACAAATTGATTCCTGCCCCCTTTTTAAATTATTAATTCCCTGGCGGAAACATTGCATGGCTTAGGAGAGGACCAGCTGGGTGACGTTCCCGGAAAAAGAAACATCGGACAGGGCGGTTGCGGAACCTGTCACGACCGATGTAAGCACATAGACTGGATTGACCCTTTCATCGGCCAGGTCATCGGGGTTCTGGTTGATTTCGGTAAGGGGTTCACACCCGGCCAGCGCCGTATCTCCGCTGGCCGGATTTTTGTTCTGCGACCCGTCGGAATTCGCCCGACCCCACAAAATAATCACCCTACTAGACAAAAAAATCACCGTTTTTAGACAAAAAAATCTCTGTATCCAGACAAGATATTCATACTTCAAATAAATAATATTTACACATATTGCCAATATTTATATTTACGATCACACAACTAATTCTACAGCGTTATTTATAAAAAACTACAGATATCACGGGTCACGAAGTCGTCCGCCTCAAATGTGGATTCACTTTCGGCAACCTCAATAACGCTCACCATAAGAAGTCAACTCAAACATTATTCAACGGAAATACTTATGAAATCTCACTTTACATTTTACCCGTCACCAGCGCTTACGAATTTCCGTTGTCTGATACTACCGGTCACAATAGACATCGCGCCCATACAATAATATTACTACCGGCTAAGCGGAACGCACAGAATTTACGTCACCCGAAGCCTGGAATGGTCAGCCCCATCAACAGGGTTTTATTCCGGAATATACTTTTTACAGAAAAATCATTCCGGCATTAAGTCAGTTTCTAATTATACGAATTACGGCGATTAATTCTTTAGTGTTATTCTGTTCTGCCGTCCTTTTTTCTTAACTGAAACCCGCAATATATGTTGCCGACTTAGTAGTCAATAATTTTTACATGAGACAAAATATTTAAAACTTCTACCTTAAAAATTCACGCTAACACAGAAACGTTTATGAAAATAGTCTATTTAACCAAACAGGCGATCAGCGTTTATTTATGCCTAACCCTGACGCTCTGCGCTATTTTTGCCTCAGGGCAAGCGCCAGCGCCTTTTGAGTGCTCCCACCTTGCCTATCAGGTATCAAGCAACGCCGGCTCAAATTCCACCCTTTACAGCTACGACGTGGCATCCGGCACTCGCACCCTTTTACATACGCTTCCATTGAACGTCAATGCTATCGGGTATAATACTACAGACAACTTTATGTATGGTATTGCTGTCACTACCAAAAATTTAGTTAAAATCGGATCAAACGGAAGCATTGAAACTCACGTTATACCCAACCTGCCGACTGCCGACTATAACGTGGGGGATTTTATAGGTGACGGGTATTATTTCGTATATGGCGGGGGAACGCCGAGGTATTACGTGATAGATGTCAACCCCTCCCGTTCCACGTACCTGCAATTGGTTGATCCGACGGCAGCCTTTGTTTTAGACAACAGCCCCTACGGGAACACTTTTAACGGATCTCCCGGGTTGTCCCTTTCGGATCTGGCGTATAACCCTTTAACCGGGTTGCTGTATGGGGTGATAGATCCGCAGGGAGCGCTGGCGTACAGGAGAGTCACCGTGAACCCGCTTACCCGTGCTGTCTCTTTCAGTGCTGCGGCGATCCTCGGAGGCGGCATTCAGTCAGAAACCCAGGCATTCGGCTCGGCCTTTATTGACGCGAACCAGAATCATTTCTATGTATTCGGCAATCAACAGGGCCGGTTCTACAGAGTCAACCTGGCAGACAATACGGCGGTAACTATTTCAAGTTCAGCCCCTGCCGAAAACAATGATGGCGCCAGTTGCCCCAACGCATTTTTAGTTACACCTACTCCTTTCGAGTGCTCGGCACTGGCCTACCAGGTAACCTATTCAGGGGGAGCTTATTCCAATCTTTACAGCTACAATGTTGCCACCGGAACCCGTACGCTTATCAGCGAGCTGACCGTATCCGCAAATGCCATAGGATACAATACCTTAGACAATTATTTATGGGGCGTTATCGCTTCCACTAATCAGGTCGTTAAAATAGGAGCCAACGGAGGCACTGAAATTTATAATATCCCTAACCTGCCTGTGCCTTCGATGGGTTATAATGTGGGCGATTTTATAGGTGATGGTTACTGGTTTGTCTACGACAGGACGGCTACCAGATATTATGTTATTGATGTTAACCCGGCCCGTTCCACCTATTTGCAGCTCGTTGACCCGACGGCTTCATTTGCTTTGGACACCGCGCCCTACGGAAACGCCTTCACCGGTGATCTGGCCGGTTCAATCCTCAACCTGTCGGATGTGGCTTATAATCCCGCCACCGGACTGCTCTATAGCATGATGGACCCTTCCACTACAGGCGGAAACGCGTTTAAAAGCGTGACGATCAATCCGGTTACCACCCAGGTTACGCTAAGTGCGGGAGGCGTGAGCGGAGCAAGCATTCAAACGGAAGGAACCGCGTACGGATCTGTATTTATAGATCAGGCCCCTGGTATTTTCTATGTTTTTGCCAACCAACTCGGCAGGTTCTACAAGATTGACATCAATACCAATACGGCCTCGCTTGTCTCCACCTCTTTGAGTGCAGCCAACAACGACGGAGCGAGCTGTCCGAATGCTTTTCTTACTGCATCCATTTCGGGTAACATATTTCACGATCCTGATGGAGGAAATGTAAACAACAGCACGGGCGCACCCAATACGGTACCCTCCGGGCTTTTCGCCAACCTGGTGAATTCGGCCGGAAATGTGGTGGCCGTTGTTCCCGTTAATTCGGCGGGGATCTATGGTTTTACGGGGACTCCCTCCGGCACCTATACCGTAGTATTGAGTACGACCAGCGGAGTCGTAAACGAGCCTGCTCCGACGCCTGTTCTCCCGACTGGCTGGGTAAATACGGGTGAATTTAATGGCGCCCCGAACACGGGCAATACGGGGCCTGTTGACGGAATCAGCCCGCCGTTTACCTACACCGCAGGGAGTGAATTGGCCAATATCAATTTCGGTATCCAGGAGCCGCCGGTTGCAGAAGTTAAATCATTTAACCTGCCAGCAACACCCGCTGTTAACGATATCATATCACTATCTGCCGGAGGCGACAGCAATACAGGTAATACCCCCGGCAACCTGACCGGTAATGATCCGGATGGCGGCGTACTTAACAGCACCACGGCGCCTTATGGCGTCACCATCAACACAATCCCGCTGGCCGGTACGCTTATTTATGACGGAACGCCAATTACCACAGCCAATTACTATATTCCCAATTACGACCCGACGAAACTCGAATTCCAGTTTACAGGCTCCGGATACAGCAACGTCTCATTTACTTATTCTGTGCACGACGCGGCGGGCGCACAAAGCACACCTGTAAGCTACGCCATTGCGTGGGAGGGCTCACTGCCCGTTAACCTGGTTTCTTTTACCGGCAGAAAAGGCGATAACAGCTCGGTCGCATTAACCTGGATAACATCCTCCGAAACCAATAGCGAAGGTTTTGAGATCGAGCACAGTGTCAACGGCAAAAACTGGATCACGATTGGCCGTTTAGCTTCCAAAGGTGAGAGCCGGGAGTTATCCAGGTATACTTTTACCCATTCTGATCCTTCGAACGGGAAAAACATGTATCGCCTGAAAATGATTGACTTTGACCGGACTTTCGCTTACAGCAATATCATCCGTCTGGACTATCGTCTTGCAGCGGAAGTTTCTGTGTACCCCAACCCGGCAATTGATGCTGTCAAAATAAAAATCGAAGGCGTTCTGAATTCAACCGACATCCGGAATGTAGACATCTACGATTTAAATGGCAGAGCAGTTTATTCGGCTTCAAAACCAACATCCGGAGAAATAGATGTGACCCATTTAAATGCAGGCACTTACATCATCGCCATTCAGCATAAAAACGGTACGCGCTACAACACCCGAGTGATTATTAAAAAGTAACTCACCTCGATCTTTCGCAGGTAGTAAAGGGAGCCCCAGGCAAAATCTGGGGCTCCTTTCTGCTTTGTAGACTCCGTATCAGGTGCTCGCACCCTCATAACGGGTGATCGGTAACCGACAAAACGACGTCCAGGAAACCACAAAAAATTCGAAATAAAACTCGACATTTTTGCCAAGGCGACTACAAAATTTTCACTTTTCTTACAACAGAATTCTATATTTGAAAAAAAGGCGTCTATAGAACAAAAAACACTGCATTGCCTCCCATGCGTCTACCTCTTTTACCGGCCCTTCTTTGGCTGTGTCTCCTGCATCCGTGTACTGCTGCACCGGCAGGACCAGGCCGGTATTATGTCCGCCAGTTTACGGACGAAAACGGTCTTCCGCAAAACAGCGTTACCGGGCTCGCACTCGACGAACTGGGATTTGTGTGGGTTGCAACCCAGGGTGGCTTGGCGCGCTTCGACGGCCAGCACACCTTCGTTTATGATAAAGAAAAACTGGGCACCCGGAGTAGCCGGATGATTCGCCTGACGAGCCTGGCCGGGAAAAGCACCCTCTACAGCGTCGACGAGTATTTCCGGCTGATCAGGATAAAAAACGGCAAGGCTTATCGGGTAGATAAGGATGTAAAAAACGGGGTGGCACTGCCCGCCCTGCTCCCTTTACTTCAGGATACCTTATCCCGGATGAAGGTGGACACGACCTACACATCCGAAAACTACCCGAAGTACGAGTTTATACCGATGGGTCCGGACCGTTATGCCGTATATACCGACGAGAAGATTGCCTTTCTTGACGCATCGGGAATAATTGGCATTACCGCTTTTCCCGGCACCCCATATTTCAATGAATTTCCTTCAGAACCCGAACACAGGACAAGGGTTATAACCGATCAGAAGCAAAAGGTTTGTGTGGAAAATTTCATGAACGTAGACAATGTCTTATTTTATCATCTTCATGGTGAGGGAGTCAATTTCAAGCTGATTTCCGAACATGAAGTCAGGTCTGTAACGTTAAGAGGTGATATCGAAAAGCACCCGGCCTTTCTTAAGAAAAAGAGCCATATACGCTCATTCAGGAACCGCATCCACGGACAGGCATTCGCCTATCTGGAAGGCTCGCTTTATTTGATCCGGTACTCCCCCGATACCGGGCATCTTATCACCCGTTTGTTGCTGGATAATTTCGACCTGGAAACCAGTATGGTGGTGAAAATGCTTTACCAGGAATCCAGTCAGACCTTATTTCTGGGCAGTATTGCAAAGGGCATATTTGTAGTGCGTCAAAAGGTATTCGACGTAGTAAAAGATCAGTACAATAGTGACTTTCATAACATCTTCTACGCCCATCTTCCTTTTACGGATTCTTCGGTTCTTACACCTGAAGGACTGGTACTGGACCGGCAACACCGCGTCCCCGTACAGATAAGGGGATTAGCCTCGCTGCGTCCGCCTGCCGAACGATTTTCGATGCTCAAAGACCGGGCGGGAAATTTCTGGATCGCAAAAGGCAAACAATTTTATTGCCTTGATGCAAAAGGGAATTTCCTGCAAAGCGTGACCGACCGGGACGGCGGCTTTGGCGAACGTAAGTTGTGCCGGGGATTGGGAAATGACATTTGGGTGGGTTCGAAAACCGGGCAGATCGGATATATTGACCTGGCCGCCAAAGACGAAACCAAAAATGCCAGGGCAATTGTCAGGATTAACGGAAAGATCGGCTGTCTTCTTCAGACTCAACGCGGCGAACTCTGGATCGGTACCAGCCAGGGGTTGATGCGCTATGACAGCTTGCAAAGAAGAACGGAGCTTATTAAAGGACTTGAACAAATGGATATCAGGAGTCTCTATAGCTCAAATCCCCGTGAGATTTGGATTACCACTTATGGTGACGGCTTTTTCCTACTTTCGAACGGAAGGCTAACCCGGCTGCCGGCCGACCGCGAAGGCTTTCTTAACCAGGCCCATTGTATAGTAGAAGATAAATTTCACGATTTCTGGATACCTTCCAACAAAGGCCTTTTCCGCGCTCACAAACAGGACCTTATTGACTATGCGGCAGGGAAGGAATGTATTTAATGACATTGATGGAGGGAATGTCAACAATAGCTCCGGAGTTGCCAATTCAGTCCCTTCGGGTTTAAATGCCAACCTGGTCGATGCCAATAGCGTCGTGGTCGCTACCGTGCCCGTGAATGCCGACGGAACCTATAGTTTTCCGGCTACCGGTCAGGGCGACTACACTGTTAGCCTGAGCACCAACGCCGGCGTGCCCGGATCGCCGAAACCGGCCGAACAAATGCCGGCCGGATGGGCCTACACCGGAGAATTTAACGGCGTCCCGGATACGGGAACAGATCCGGCTGTCAACGGGATCAGCGAGGTATTTACCGTCGCGGCTACCGACGTAACCAATATCAATTTCGGCATACAGGGTCCCCCCGTAGCCGCGGACGATGAAAAACTCGACCAGCCCGCCGGCACAGCTGTTACCGTGTTCAATATCCTTGCCAACGATACGGATTTCGGCGGTGTTCCGCTTTCGCCTGACAATATCAGCTTACTAGCTCCCCCCCGGCGCTACGGGTATCACAACCGACGGCCAGGGACACACCACGGGTTTCACCGTACCGGGTGAAGGCGCCTGGGTTCTAAACAGCACCACAGGCGATGTGACCTTCACTCCCGGAACAGGTTTTACCGGTAACCCTACCCCGATTCAGTACACCATTACCGACAGCGGGGAACTTACCAGCGCACCCACCAACATTACCGTCACCTATCTCCTGGAGCCGCCGGTAGCAAACAATGATATCAGCGAAAACAACGCTGCGGGGACCACTGTCGCCCTGAACATCCTGACCAATGACCTGATCTCCGACGGAAGCCCTGCCACGACCACCAATACCTCGGTTACGCTGACCAATACCGGATTACCAGAAGGAAGCATTGTTGCAGGCAATACCGTCACCGTACCCGGCGAAGGCGTCTGGACCTACGATCCCGCCACGGGAAATCTGACTTTCGACCCGGATACGGAATTTACAAACAATCCGACACCGCTGACCTATACACTTACCGAAACCGCAACCGGTTTGTCTTCAAATGCGATTGTCACCATCACATTCTCTTCACTGCCGGTGACACTGATCGCTTTTGACGGCAAAACCACCGCCGAAGGCGTGGTGCTTACCTGGTCTACCGCTAACGAAGCAGACTTCGACCGCTTCGTGATTGAGAAAAGTGTCAATCCCAAAGCAGGTTTCATCGCACTTGCAGAAATATCGGCGGGAAATGGCAAATACGCCTACACCGATACCCATACCGGCTCAGGCAACACCTACTATCGCCTGAAAATGATCGACATAGACGCTTCCTTTGAGTATTCAAGAATCATTTCTGTGCAACCCGCTAAAGACGTAAATGCGGCGTTCATCTATCCTAACCCGGCTGTTGGCAAAACCTTCCGGTGGAAAAAGTCGATACAACCAGATACTTTCCGTCTGTTAGACCCCGCCGGCAATGTGGTTCCCGCCCGGGTACAGGAACAGGCGGATAGTTTTGAGTTCAGCGTTCGGGGCGCGCAGCCCGGGTTGTATGTCCTGGAATGTATCGCGAATGGAAAAACATACCGGTATAAGCTTATTGTCGATTAAATAAAGCAGGTACCATTAAGCGTGGTGCCCGCGGCTGTCCCGGTATAAGATCCGGGACAGCTTTTTTATTCCAGGCCTGCTATTGGGCTCGATTTCAACTTCTGATTTCCCTCCGCATGAACAAGTAGTACGACATCGCAAAGCAAAAAACCGTAGCGGCAAGCAGCCCGCTGACCTGCGGCCAGACCACCATTAAACTTTCTTTAAACGGCAAAACGGAAGGAATGGCCCCCGCCATCTGTTCCATCGTAAGTGGTCCCAGGCTCCGTACCGAAGGCATCAACAGGGTGGTGGTGGCGTCGGAATAAAGCTGACTGGGAGCCAGGCGAAGTAAATTAAAAATCAGCTCATTGTACCTGGTTACGGCCAGCTCCGTGAGCACAGGCTGATTCGGGAGTAAGGCTTTGACAACCAGGCTGATTGCAATCTGGTAGAAAACCGTAAAAAACAGCCAGACCCCAATAGACGTAAGCGCAGAGGTAGCCGTCTGCCTGAACACGATTGAAAACAAAATGGACAAGCTCAGCCAGAAACCAACGTAAACAACACTTATCAGCACAAAACCAAGTATGCGCAATATCTCTGCCGGCTCGATCAAAACTCCCGTCAGAAATACCCCGGCGCCGATCATCAGCAAGGCCAGGGCGGAAAAAAGATAACTTACTATGATCAGCGCACTGACAAACTTGGCCAGAATCAGGTTATCACGATATATCGGCTGCGCCATCACACGAATCAGCGTACCGTTGTTCTGTTCCGAATTGATCGCATCAAAACCCAACGCAATGCCAAGCAGCGGGCCCAGAAAATTCAGGAACACGTGAAAGGGCGGCATGGTGCCGTCGGAAGTTGTCAACAATTTCAGGTAAAGGAACACGCTCTCAGGGTCCTGCACGTTAGAGACCGCAGCTTTTATGTTGCTGAACGACACATAAAGCGCTCCGAAAAAGGTGAGAATAATCAGGGCCAGCAACACGATAAACCGCCAGCTCCGGATATGATCCGTCGCCTCTTTCGCTACCATCACGCTGAACGGAGCGGAGGCTGTACCAGGCGCGCTATTTCTTGAAATACCCATGGAAAATACCGCGAGGCTTTTCATTTGTACTGTCTTCGGTTAAGTTGTTTTCAAAGTATTTCTGATAAATTTCATCCAGTCCGATCTCTTTTTTCTGGACACCCGTTATGTCAAGTCCTTTCTTTACAAAAAAGCGAACAATGTCGGGCGTTATATCGGACAAGCAGGCCACGGTTACAAGCGTCTCCGCCATATCGAGCTGCGTTACATCCTTCATCTCCCTGAGTTCGGCCTCGTGCTGCCAGGGCGACTGCAGCGGATCTTTCAGGGTGATGGTCACTGAGTAGGTTTCGTGAGCGAATAAGCTTTGCGAAAGTTGGCTGATATTTCCCTCCAGCTGCATTTTGCCGCCGGCGAAAATACCGACCCTGTCGCAGACCTGCTGTACCTGGTGCAGATGGTGCGACGACAAAAGTACCGTCAAACCCTGGTCCCGGCTAAGTTGACGGATGAGCGCCAGGAACTCCCTGACGCCGGCCGGATCGATACCTAGTGTAGGCTCGTCAAGTATAATTACCTCAGGCCGCTTGATCAATACTTCTGCCAGGCCCAGCCGCTGCTTCATCCCCCGCGAAAAAACCGAAGTTCTTTTATGTATGGCAGCTCCCAGCCCGATCGCGTTCATCAGGTCCAGGGCGCGTGTATTCGCTTCATGATCCGGAATACCGTTTAGTTTACCCGTGTAAACAAGGTTTTCAAGGGCTGTCATGCTATCGTAAAAACCTACGCTATCAGGCATATAACCTACCTTCCGCTTCACGGCGATGGGATGGGTGGTGGCGTCCACACCGCAGATCAGGGCCTTACCGGAGGTTGGTTCGGTAAGGCCCAGCATCATAAGGATCGAAGTCGTCTTCCCCGCGCCGTTCGGACCCAGTAACCCGAAAATTTCGCCTTTCCCGATCGTCAGGTTCAGGTTATCGACAGCTTTGAGAGAACCATAGCATTTAGTCAACCCCTTCAAGTCAATGACAGGATTTTCCATACTACCTATTATCTTCTGCCGTACTTATTGATCAGCCTGTAAACCAAACCCGCAGCCGCCAGTATTACCAGGATACCGAACCAGCCTGACCACACCGAAGTCTTGACCGTCATCCTGAATGAGGCATTGGAATTGGCGTTCTGGCTTTTAGCCGTAAAAGTGGAAACGTAATCCCCGGCAATGGTCTTATCGGGCACCCTCACCGTAGCCCTTACCTCGGCTGAGCCGGCCGGTTCTATACGTTCTATTTTAGCGGGTTCAAAGGTGACCTGCCATTGCGGAGGGACCTGAGAGGTCAGCTCTACATCCGTAAGAAGCAATGTCCCGGTGTTCTTTACCGTACACACAATCTCCTTTACGCTGCCTTCCGTAACGTCCTCGCTCAGCCGCCCGGACGGAGTGGTAATCGTAATGCCGTAAGCTCCTTTCAATACAGCCTCCAGGTTGAGCACAAGCGTATCACCGGCCGACACTGCCGTAACGGGTATCGCGTACTTATCGGGTTTCGAATTGGGGCCCGCATTCACTTCAATAGCGACTTCCTGCGCTTTCCCTGCTTCAAGGAGCACGGAAGTGACCGGGCTTCCCATGGTTCGGAAGCCGGCAAACCACCCCGGGGGAAGTTTGGCGCTTAATGCGTAGTACCTGGATTCTGTCGCTGTGTTGTGCAGTGTCGCCGAATACCGGAAGGTTTCGCCGGCGACCGCCTCCAGGTTAAACAGGCTGGCTTTAAAGGAAGATTTTTGATCGGATTTAGCTGAAGTCTGAGCTTGTAGATTTGCGGAAAGTCCGATCAAGAACATCAAGCCGCAAAGAGAACGAAAGTTGTACTTTTTGAAAGTTGAACAAGAAGATGACATAATCTAACAAACAAAAGTTATCACTAAGTTTCATTTATTAAAGAATGGTTGCATAGCCCACGTTCGGGCCATGCGTTTAAAGTTGCCGGCAAAAATAGAGAAGGGGAAAATTTTTCAAAAAAAATAAAGAAAAAAAATACCCGGATGGTGGTAGACAAATAAACAGGCGGCTTCACAAGCCGGTGCGTAACTCCTGAAGCCCGGAGCAATAGTCACCCGGTCACCGTCTACTGACCGGGTGGACTCAAAGGTTAGGTGCGGATAGTTTGTTAAAAATATACTCCCATGCACACGAGAATTGGTTTGGCCCCTTAGAACCCGCCTTAATACCGGGGAGTATTAAAAAGCCAATTCAGATGTGCCGGCGGAGGAGCTAACGTTGAGCAAATTAAAAAGCCCCACAATCCACCTGTTAAAGTTGTACTGCGGGGCCCGTGAATCTTTCTCTTAGCGTCTGGCTAAAATCAAGATTTACATATGAAAGTTACGACTAAATATTGGATAATCAAGAAAAAAATACAAATTTTTTTGTAAAATATCCAAAAATACCGAATGCGCGCGTTCTGACGGCTTTCCCCACTCCCTGGGAAACGTTACAGCGCCCCTGCATTCGCTGATGTGACTGGCCGGGAAAATACTTTCTCCTGAAGATGCGACCACGTTCAACCATACTGCCCGCACCGATCAGCCTGTTCCCGGTGGCGCCATACCATGTTTCAAAAAAATTCCGGCACGATGGCTTCCGGGAGTAGAGGCAAGAATTCGACGCATAAAAAATAGTTTTTTTTCTACATAGTCGTTGGTGATGAATAAGCGGATTGGATACAGTTGAGCGGTAATTCGCATGACTGCCAGGCTGTGACAACGGCCACTTCTAGCAGAATTTAGGACTGTATTTTGTAGAATTACGTCGTATTTATTTTGAAATAAATACAAAATACCCGAAAAATAATTTGTTTCCCGATTTGTGATTTCAATTCGCCTTCCTAAATTTATAACCAATAAGGTACAACAAAGACATATTGAACAGCACATTATAACCGTTTAAACCTGGGTTTTCCTATGCACATTTTTACCACCACCCGTATCGGCTCCCGTACAATGGTCCGGGAAAGATAAAAGCTATCGCCCGCTGGTCTCCTGCACTGATTTTCATTACACGTATTGGCCTGAGAGACGAGTAATCACTGGTCTTTTGATTGATTTTCCAGCGCTTCACAGAGGCACGGCGTAGTCTGTCGGTGACCATTTTTACGCACTTGGCTTTTTTATTATTCCACTACAACAACACCCCAGTAACTACGATTGTCTATGAAAAAAACACTACTTCCTTTTGTTTTGCTGCTAGTTACGTTGATGTCTGCAACCGGGCAGAACTGTTCAATCAACGCAGGCGCAAACAGCACTATCTGTCTCGGGCAGCCTGTTCTGCTCGATGGCAGCGTTGGCGGCCCTGTAAATGCCGCCACACTTCAATGGAGCCTTATCGCTCAACCCGCCGGCGCCAATGCCACCATCCAAAATCAGGCGAGCCTGCTGACCGGCGTGAACGGCGTTTCGGTTGCCGGTGCCTATACCTTCCGGCTTCAGGCTACCTGCGGTGACGGCGTGGCTACCCAGGATGAAGTGACCGTCACAGTGAACCCCGTACCCGCCGCACCGGCGATCACCGGCACAGCAAACTTCCCCTGTTATACCGGCGACCCCATTAACCTGACCGGTACTGCGCCGGGTAGCGGCGAAACCGTATCCTGGTCGGTTATCAATGGCGGAACGGGATCATTCGGCTCGCCCACCTCCAATACCACCACGTTTACCCCCAGCTTCCCGGTTGAAGAGTGTGCCTCCACCTCTACCGTTACCATTCGTTACCGGGTTATTTCTGCCAACGGTTGTGAAAGTTCAACTACGAGGAATTATACATTTTCACGTAATTACGGTCTGTGGGCCACTGCCAACCCACAACAGGTGTGCGGTACCGCAACCATACTGAAAGGAAGCTGTCCCGGTTCCGGCACTGCCTCCTGGACACAGATTTCAGGACCCAACACTGCCGCTATTGCCAATCCGTCGGGACGCACTACCGCTGCTACCGGTCTTGTAGAAGGGAGTTATGTTTTCAGGTACACCGTAACCGGCGGCTGCAGCCCGGGAACAGTCGACGTGAACGTTACGGTAGCCGGCGGCTCCGCAGTGACACAGGCCAATGCGGGCCGCGATCAGTTCTATTGCAGCGTTCCAGGCGAGGTATTGCTGACCGGCAACCAACCAGCCGTAGGCGAAACGGTCACCTGGAGCCAGTTGTCGGGAGGGACTACAGCTACCTTTTCGAATGCTGCAGGATTCAGCACTATGGCAACCGGCTTGACCGACGCAGGGGCTATGTACACTTTTCTCTATAAGATCAGCAACGGTACCTGTTTTACCGTAGATTCGGTCAGCATCTACCGGCGCCCCGAACTGACTCTGACTGCAACTTCGCAAAGCATTTGCAGCTCAGTCGGCGGCGGCCTCTCTTCTTCGGCAGCGATTACCAGCAATTATTCGTTCAGGCAGTTGGATACCGTTAAAGTAGACATTACCATGATATCCGGACCTGGGAGCGCCCAGGCACTTATCAGGAAAGGGTTCGGTTTAGGCTCTGCCACGCCTGTTTTCACCCAGAATATATCTGAAGGTCAAACTTTGTCCCGGACACTTTCGGGGCCCGATCTGTATTACGAGACTTCCAACCCGGAATCCTACACCTATTTTCTCGATTTTCCTTTCCGCATCGGCGCTACTGTGGGCGTTTACAAATTCAGGATCCGCATAACTACCAGCTGCGGGACGCAGGAAAAGGAGGTGACGATTACGCGTGGGTTGACGGGCTCAGGCATCAATGCCGGGACCGACGTGGCTTTGCCATGTAACGCAACGAGTGCCACACTGGCCGGAAACCTGGCAAACAATCTCGGGCTATGGTCAACGGTGCGTATGCCTGCCGGCGCAGTCAACCCGATCAATTCCGGGAACCAATCGCTCAGGAACCCGCCAATCAGCGGCCTGATCGCAGGAACCTATGTATTCCGCTACACCAATAACATGGGACCGACCTGTAATGCCAGCCAATTTGACGAAGTGAAGCTGGTCATTGCCAATACGCCGCCTGCTACTCCGAACGCCGGCGCCGACGTGACCGCCTGCGCCGGTAGCTACCAGTTGACCGGTTCGCCGGTACCCTCCGATGCTTTTGCGAGCTGGACGGTCGTCAGCCCTGCCTCTTCCGGCGTAGTGTTTTCGGATGCATCCGTTGCTAACCCGGTTGCCCTTAACCTCCAACCCAATACCACCTATACTTTCCGCTACACCCTGACCAACGGATGCGGGAACAGCTCGGACGAGGTTACCATTACTACCAATGAGATGACGGGCCCTTCAAAACCGGCTATTTCCAGCACTGCTCTCAGTAATTGCGGCACGTTGAGCCGGGCGCTTCCGGGCAATATACTGATCCCGGTTACGCATCCTGCCCTTGCCCCGGGTACTACCGCCACCTGGACGGTTGTGACCGACCCCGCCGGTATTGCCTTCACGACATCGGCCACCAGCAGCACGACCACCCAGGTCACCCTTCAGAACGTGACGCAGTCGACGGTATTTTCGATTGTGTATACACTCAGCAGCGCTGATTGCCCGGGGGCTTCGGTTTCCGACACCCTGACAGGATATATACGAAAATCAACCGAACCGTCGGTATTCAGCGCGGGCCCAAGTCAGCAGTTGTGTTCGGTGAGCGAATACCCGGTTACGGCAACCCTCAACGGTTCGGCCAGCACCGGGCCGGTTCTCTGGACCCAAATTTACAGCTCAAACGGGGCGGCCGCAACTATCGCAGTACCGGGAGCGCCGTCTACCGATGTGACGATCCCGGCCGACGGCATGTACCGTTTTAAGTATGAAATAAAAAGCGCTACCGATCCGGGATGCGAGGGCAGAATCGGAGAAGGGATTACCCAGATTATGACTTCAACGCCCGGCCCTACCGCTCTGGCTGGTGATGACATCACCTTCTGCAATAACGATGGTACCACCTCTTTGCAGGCAAATACCGTTACGACAGGGCGCTGGGAGGTATTCCAGGTATTGAAAGGAACTGCCCCAACCATCGGTACGGTTGATTCTCCGACGTCAACATTGACATTTAGCGGGTCAGGCGAAGCAGTTTTGCGGTGGAGCTCCTATGGCAGTATCCAGGAATGCGGACCTTCCAGTTCCGACCTGGTAAAAGTCCGGTACACCGCACCGGCCCGGGCAGGGAGTGACCAGTCCCTTTGTGAAGTTACTTCAGTAAAGCTGACCGCCGCCTCTCCGGCGCCTGCAAGCGGGTCCTGGACCCAGGTAAGCGGCGCCGCCGCAAGTATAGCCGACCCGTCAAATCCGGAGACACTGGTTTCCGGTCTTGCCAGTGGTACCTACACCTTCCGTTTTTCGGTTGACGGCGGGCCCGGCTGTGTCACCAGCGACGACGTGACGATATCGGTATCAAACGGCGGTGCCATCGCAAACGCAGGATCGGATATGGCCACCTGCAGCGGTGGTACCAATAAAGTTCAGCTCAATGCGACAGCCGCTCCCGCAGGTGTGACCGGTACCTGGTCGGTTGTTAAAACGCCCGACGGCGTTGCACCCGGAACCTTTGCCGACGCGAATGATCCGCAGACGATTTATACGGGTCTTGAACAACCGGGTAGCTATGTGCTTGCCTGGACGCTTGCCGACGGCGCCTGTACCAGCACCGATTATGTAGAACTGACAGCAGACGATACGGAGTGTTCATTGCCGGTTAACCTGATTCAATTTACCGGAAGCGCGGAAGAAGGAATGGCCAGGCTGCGATGGAATACCGCCGCCGAAACAAATTTCAGTCATTTCGACGTGGAGTATGCAGACCGAAGCCTGAATTTCAAGCCCATAGGCCGGGTGAAGTCCCACGGTACATCGTCGGGCAATTATACCTTCAGTTATCGCCAGCCGGATGCCGCCGGGTATTACCGGCTTCGCATGAACGACCTCGATGCCACTTATCAACACAGCCCGATTATTATCGTTCACCTGGAAGAACCGGAGATTATCCTGTTTTCAAACCCGGCAGGCGCAAAAGTACGGGTGAAAGGCCTCAGGGGCAATGAAACCCTTCGTGTTTATGACAACAACGGCCGTTTGCTTCTGACCACCAAAACCCGCGGCCAGGAAAGCGAAATATCGTTGGAGGGGATGAGTGTCGGGACCTACGTACTCGAGGTGGCGCGGCAGGACGGAAGAACATCACGTAAAATATTTGTGAAAGGGAATTGAGCTCTGTAAATGAAAGACTGGCCCGTTCATTTTGCTCGGCAAAATGAACGGGCCAGTCCTGAATTTTTCCCTGATCCCCTAGTCGTTTCTCAGGCTTTCCACAGGATTGGTCATTGCAGCTTTGATTCCCTGGTAACTCACCGTAGACAAGGCAGCCAACACTGCTACCACGCCTCCGAGTACAAACGGCGCCCAGGAAATCTCTATCCGGTACACAAAATCTTCCAGCCACTTGTTGCATGCCCACCACACTACCGGTGCGGCGATCAATGCCGCCAGCAATACCATCATAACAAATTCGCCGGATAACATCCTGACGATTCCCGGCACAGAGGCGCCCAGTACCTTCCTTATGCCAATTTCCTTGCTACGTTGGAAGGCTGTCAGACTCGCCAGGCCGAACAAACCGAGACAACTGATCACTACAGCAATGCCCGTGCTCAGGTTCGTCAGCTTGTGAAGCTGCTGCTCTTTTTTATACATCGCAGCGATGCTCTCGTCATAAAAGTGATACGAGAACATTTCCTCGGGAAAAAATGTACCCCAAGTCGTCTTTAAAGCCGCGAGAGTGGCGGGCCAGCCTGCCCGGTCTGATCCGTCCAGGCGAATATTATAGGCGCTCAGGGAGGTTTTACCGCTAAGCAAAGTCAGCGGCTGTATGGCCTGATGAAAATCCTGTTGATGAAAATCGCTCACCACACCCACCACCGGGTACCTCCGCCCCATGTACCCCAACATTTTTCCTACGGCGTCGCCGGGATTTTTAAATCCAAAAGCACGCACAGCCGTTTCGTTCAGTACAAATTCTTTTGTGGTATCCGAAGCGCTTAAGTTGGTGCCCGCCAGGAGTTTCAGGTCGTAAAATTGAACATAGGCTGTATCCACATATTTTTTGAACACCTGCATGCCGACAGGCGCCAGGTTCGGCGCATCAGAATAGACAAAATTAGAGCTGGAGTAGTTTTCACTTAACGGCTCCGTGCCCATCGCAAGTTCCTTTACTCCCGGGATATTCCTGAACTCATTCGCCAGGGTTATCTTCTTTTCATGGACCTGAGGATTTGCATAGAGTTTAAAGGGAATAGCCACCGTCACCACGGCATCTTTGTTAAATCCCATGTCTTTCTGCAGTGTGTAGCGCAATTGCTGACCAACGATAAGCGCACTTACAATAAACACCTGGGCGATCACAAATTGAAAGACAATCAGGATTTTCCGCAGGCTCAGGTTCCCGACCCGCCCTGACGCCTTATTCCTGAAGATGGCTACCGCGTTCACCCTGGTAATCAGCCAGGCGGGGTACATCCCGGCAAGGAACGTCGTGACCAGCAAAACTGCTACCAGGAAGATCACCAACGTTTCAGGGTCGGCGAATGCCCTGGATTCCTCGCTCATCAGGTCTCCCAGAAGCCCCACCCCTACTTGCGACACCACAATTGAACACAGGAAGCTGGCCAGCACCACCACAACCGTTTCCATCATTAACTGCGAAATAAGGTGCCGGCCCGCGCTGCCCAGCGTTTTACGGATCCCGATTTCCTTATGGCGCTGCGGCATCTGCGCGGTCGTCAGGTTGACATAGTTAATGCAGGCGAGCACCAGCAGGAACACCCCCACGCCAATCAATCCGAAAATCACGGTCCTGCTTGTTTTAGACTGGCCGCGCTCATTCAGAAAAGTGGAAAAATGCGACGCCTGCAACGGCAACAGCTCCAACGTCCGGTGATACGTCCCTTTCAGCTCGCGTTTCGCGGTAAGCTGCTTGTATTTTGCTGCTACCGTGCTGTTGATCTGTTCAAGCACCTCCGCTGCGGCCTTGTCGTCCTTTGTCTGGATATACACACGGTCCGAACTATTCGTGTTTGTCCATTCCTCGAGGGTATTATCCTGTTCCCTTTTTTTTACCAGGAAAAATTCCTGCCCGTTAAATTCCGATGGGTAGTCGAGGGCGGCCACAACACCGGTGATGGTATGCTGCAATGAGTCCTCGTATATCAAAGGTTGGCCGATCATCTCGTCGAATGTCAGGCCCGGGTAATAAAACCTGGCCCTGGCCTCGGTCAGCACTACTTCATCCGGGTTTCGCAGCGCCTGGTGTTGGTTCCCGGCCAGCCACCGGTAATTCACCATTTCGAAATAAGCCGGCTCCGTTGCAACGAGCATATTTTTTTCAAAATCCAGGTCCTCCAACCTTCCGGCCTGTTTTCCGTGTGCGGGTATCATTACCTGCCGGCCCCAGATTTTGTACACCGGCACCGCACGCTTCAGCGATCTCACCGGTTCCTCCTTCAGGAAAAAATAGATCGGCCTCGAAATCCCCGCTGAATAGCTCCCCTCTTCCTCGCTGTATGAAATTTTACTGACCACCCGGTGGATATTTTCCTTATCCGGAAGTCCCCTTTCGTAACTCAGCTCAAAGCGTACATAGCGGTAAATTACCCAACAGGCGCTGATACCGATCGTAAGGCCAAGAATGTTAAGAAACGTAAACAAACGATTCCGGACAAAATGCCGAAGGCTGTTTTTTAAAGTCAGTCTAAACATATCGATCTGTGTTAAATGACGTGTCGAAGCCATATAAAATCATTCCAACTACACAACAGACTGATAATCAAACCATAACAAATGACAAATATTCAGCTATGTCCGGTTTTGAACAGCCCCGCGTACGCTTTCAGACAATAGTGGCTTTTCTATCGGCTGTTCCAGGTAACGCTGGTAGTCAGGTACGGGCCTGCTGTTGGTCAGGCCAGGATACAGTTGCCCGAACCGATAGGACAATACTCCGCATGGCCGCAGAAACGATATTATTACTATTATTATATTCGGCGTGACAAAAATCATGGAGGAAGCGCAATTTCTATCGAAATTCCAAAATTTTGATAGAATGCCTGTTGGAGGGTTCTCAGGCGTCCAGTTACTTTGCGGACATAAATTGTCTTGCGTGTCATCACTGATCCTGAGCTTCGTTTTCAAAAAAAAGCGGGGGTTAAACATCTATTCATTCGCAAAAGACGTTCAAAGGCAAATATTCAATCAGCGTTTATATATAGACGTTCGAATATCCGGGCTGGACTTCGAGGGGTTGTGAAAACGTGTGACCCATGGGAAAACCTAACGCTACCCGGGTCAACCGTAACCGGGTCCGGGTTCTCTTCCCACAGTCAGTTTACAGTGCTGTTTAAAAAACAAACAGGTTTGTCGCCTTCCAGCTTTATCAGGCATCTTATAAGTGAGTCGGGCTAACCAAACCCCCAACCGGGTATCACCGCGGCTAAAAATTCACTAAAAGTCAGGATGCGCCTCAATCGCAAACAGGTATTTATCTCCGCGGTAATAGGAATGCTCCAGCTCTACCACTTTGTCCAGGGAAGTAATAACGGCGCTATCCAGTACAAAAACAGGAATGGTATGGTTGACCCCGAAATGGTTGTCGCCCCCCTCCGGCTCAAACAGCGTACAGCTCAGCGTCTGCCGGAGATGTGAAACCGAAAGCTGGTATTTTTCTTCGTAGATTTTATAATAGGAAATATCGGTCTGGAAATGGTTGATCTTCGGACAGAGGATAAGCGATATATATTTTGTTTCGTCTTTCATTACCACCTCGTTGGCATAACGCAGCTGGTGAATCTTCAGAACCGGCCCTTCAATAATGAAATGTTTGCCCCCTATTCCCAAAGAAACCCCCTCTTCCAACACCGTCTTTTCGAGAATGATATTTTTGGGCTCAAATCCCTCCGCCCTCAGCTTTTCGTGAAATCCGACGCGGGTGTCGCCGATAGAGCCCAGCGTTCTGAGCAACCTGTGGTCCATAGTCCGGTTCAGTACGAAAGTGCCTTTTCCTTTTATGCGCCTGGCCCATCCCTTCAGCTCCAGGTCGAGCAGTGCTTTCCGGGCAGTCGTATTGCTTACGCCATACACACTGATGATCTCATTTTCCGAAGGGATTTTGTCACCGGGCCTGAATTCCCCGTTTTTGATCTTACTGATAATATCTTCACTGATAACAGAGAATTTATGATTTCCGATGGGCATCATGCTTTTTTTCAGAAATAAATGTGCACCCTTTTTTCGCCCTCCCCAACCTGCTTCCAAAACTAGAACAATTCAGGCAAAAAAACATTTTTAACCAGCCTAACGCACTAAGATTATAACATTATTTATGCGACTCGGTCAAAATAGCTCACCAAAACCTATTTAAATGTGAATATTTATTTTATTTATAAAAAATTTGCAAACAAACTATTGAGCCGATACCTTTGTCAAAACAAACTTAGTGCGTTAAGACTAAACCTGATTTATGAATCCTTTGCGCTGGCTCGTCGTATCCTTCGTATTCATTGCCACCGGCCTGAGCTTCCTGGACCGCCAGGTGCTTTCCATCGCTATCCTTAAAATACAGCAAGATTTTCACATCACCGACACGCAATACGGCTGGATCAACACCAGCTTTTTGCTGAGTTATGCCTTGATGTTTACCCTGGGGGGCTGGTTCATCGACCGGGCCGGGGGCAAGCGCGGACTGGCCTGGTCGGTAGGCATCTGGTCGGTAGCCAACACACTGCACGGCTTCATGACCAATTTCTCCCAGTTGCTTGCCTTTCGATTCCTGCTGGGCGCGGGTGAAGGCGGGGCCTTTCCCGGCGCGGCCAAAACCGTCTACACCTGGTTTGGGCCGAAAGAAAGAGGACTGGCCAACGGGATCGCCATCGGCGGCTCCGCAATAGGCGCAGTGGTAGCGCCGCCGCTCACCATATGGCTCACCAACGTGTACGGATGGCGCAGCGGGTTCGTTGTACCGGGCGTTATCGGCATCATTTGGGTCGTGCTATGGCTTTTCATTCCCTGGAAAAACACCGCCGCGCCCCAGGAAACAGCGGTTTCCCGACCACGCATCAGCATCCGGCAGCTGTTCCGGGTCAGGCCGACCTGGGTATTCATCTTCATGCGCTTTGTCCTTGACCCGGTGATGTATTTTATGATGTTCTGGACCCCAAAATACCTGAGCGAAGCCAGGGGCGTAGCCTATGAGCGAATCGGTGAGCTGTTCTGGCTCCCTTTCCTGGCACTGGGCGTCTCCAACATCCTGGGCGGCTGGTTTTCTGACAAGCTGGCGACCAGGACCCGTTCCATGAGCACCGCCCGCCGGATTGTGATGGGTGTAGCGGCCTTGCTCACCATGCTGCTCCCCATGACCGAATGGGCGGCTTCGGTCGAGCTGGCGGTCGGTTTCATGTGCCTGTATATGTTCGCCCACGGTTTGTGGATCACCAATTACATTACCGCTATTTCCGATGTTTTCGGCGCCGGGGCTACTTCTACGGTAGTAGGACTTTCCGGCACGGCCGGAGCCATTTCAAGCCTCATTCTCAACCCGATGATCGGCAAAATAATAGAAAGCTACTCCTATGCCCCGCTGTGGGTCGCTTCAGGAGTGCTGTACCCTATTGCTTTCCTTTGTTTCATCCGGCTGATCCCGCGGCTCACCCCCGTTTTCGACCCGGCCTAGTACCCCGGGACTTTACCGCATGGCACATTCGCGAAAGTCAGTTTCTTGTTTTTTTAACTTAACGCTCAAAGATAAATATCCAGAACCACTAACTAAATCCCTCTGGCTTCGACGGAGCTCAGCCGCCGTGCCTTATCGGACTCAGCCGCCGGGAGGTAGCGGTCCCTGAGCCTGTCGAAGGGTCAATTGCCGGTTGGCCACGAATTAAGATCTCAAATCAACTATTTGAAAATTAATAAGCATATGAATAGTATTTCACCTGCGGCCGTCCGTTCCGCCATCTACACCAGACGCAAGCCCACCATACCCAGAATTGCAGTCTTCGGTGTCGGCTATTACAAGTACTGGCCGCAATTCGACGGCCTGCTGGAACAGCTCATGAAAAAGCAGGAAGTCCTGATAGACAAGCTAAAATCGGGCCCGCCGGCAGAAGTAATCGACTTCGGCCTGGTGGATGACGTTTTCAAAGCCTACGAGCTGGTCCCCAAACTGAATGCAGCCAATGTCGACCTGATCTTCTGCGATATGCTTACCTATGCTACCTCCAGTACTTTCGCAGCAATTATCCGGAGCGTCAGCGCCCCCATTGTGCTGGTTGCCCTTCAGCCCGACAAGGCCATGGACTATACCAGGGCCTCCACCTACATGCAGCTCTACAATGACGATATCTGCTCCCTCCCCGAGTTTGCGGGAGTAGCGGCGCGCATGGGAAAGCGGATCCCCGACATGATCATCGGCACCCTGCACGACGACCCGGCGGCTGACGCCGAAATAGCCGAATACTGCCGGATTGCCGCCGTTCTGCACGACCTGCGGACGTCGCGCATCGGTCATATCGGCCACCCGATAGAGGCTATGTACGACATGCATTCCGATTCCACCATGCTTACCGCTCACTTCGGCGCACATATCGTACAATGCGAAGCCCACGAGATCGTCTCCCGGTACCAGCAGGCTTCGCCGGCAGAGGTAGAGCCGATGAAAGCCCGCATCCTTGATTTTTTCGACACACCGGATCCGGTATCCGATCCGATTTCGGAAAAGCTGCGGGATTCGGATCTGGAAACTTCGGCCCGGGTGACCATCGCCCTGGAGAAGTTTATCGAAGCCCGGAAGCTCGACGGCCTGGCCTACTATTACGAAGGCCCCGACAACAGCGACACGCGCACCGTGATGTCCAACCTTATTGTAGGGAACTCCCTCCTGACCGGCGCCGGCTTCCCGATGTGCGGTGAATCGGACCTGAAGACTTGTTTTGCGATGCTTATCATGGAGCGCCTGGGCATCGGGGGAAGCTTTGCGGAATTCCACCCGGTCGACTTCAGGGAAGATTTCGTACTGGTCGGTCACGACGGCCCGCATAACGTAGCCATAGCGGAAGGCCGCCCGGTGCTGCGCAGCCTGGTGAAGTATCACGGCAAACCCGGGTTCGGCGCAGGAGTGGAATTCAAGATCAAGGAAGGCCCCATCACGATGCTCAGCATCAACTCTACTTACGACGGGAAGCTCAGGTTCGTCATTGCCGAAGGACAGTCCGTCGCCGGTCCTATCCCGCCTACCGGCAACACCAATACCCGGGGGGTCTTCAAACCCGACGTGCGGACCTTCCTGCACCGCTGGATGAAGGAAGGCCCGACCCACCATTTTGCGCTGGGGGTAGGCCACCACGCAAAAGCAATCCGGAAAGTGGCCGATTACCTGGGACTGGAATCCGTCATTATCGAAACCCGCTGATCCCGGTTTATGCATTCCCCTGTCGTTCCAAAGTCTAACCCCAATCATTTGAACCAATGAAAAACACTTTAACCCGTGTATGGCTATGCTGCCTGCTTGGCATAACCTTTTGCCTGACGACGGCTTTGCCGGCTCACGCCCAGGACGGTAAAACACCGGCAAGGGGCAAGGTCACCTCAGAAGATGAGCAGGCGCCCCTGATCGGCGCCACTGTTACCGAAAAAGGTACCACGAACGGCACTACTACGGACGTGGAAGGCAGCTTCCGGCTGGAAGTAGGGCCGCGCGCTACGTTGGTGGTCAGTTTCATCGGCTACCTCGCCAAAGAGGTACCGGTAGGCAACGCCTCGACCTTTAATATCTCGCTTGCTCCTGATCAGCAGCAGCTTCAGGACCTGGTGGTGGTTGGGTATGGAACACAGCGCAAGAAAGATGTGACCGGATCGATCACCAGCATAAAGGCCGACGATATTATCCAGCCTTCCGCCGCCGGCTTCGACCAGATGCTGCAGGGAAAAGTTCCGGGGGTACAGGTAACCCAGACAACCGGTGCGCCGGGAGGGAACGTAAACATCCTGATCCGGGGCATCAGCTCCATTACCGGCGGCAACCAGCCGCTCTATGTGATCGACGGCTTCCCGATCGGGTCCGGAGGCGGCGGATCAAGCATGTCTTCCTACGGTAACGCCAACTTTTCATCAGCCAATATGGCGAACAATACAGCCACCCGGATAAATCCCCTTACCTCCATCAACCCCTCCGATATCGAATCAATCGAAATTCTGAAAGATGCTTCGGCGACCGCCATATACGGCTCGAGGGGCGCTAACGGAGTCGTCATCATCACCACCAAAAGAGGCGCTTACGGGAAATCACAGATAAATATAGATGCCTCATATGGCTTCCAGGAAGTGGCCAATAAATTGAAGTTGATGAATGCGCGGCAATACGCCGACTACCTGGTCGACGGCCGCGACAATGCATGGGTCTACGCAGGAGGGAAGAAAACAGATCCGAACGAAATAAGGTCAGCCGCAACCAGAGTAAGGCCGGAATTTCGTAACCCGGACGCCCTTACCACCGACACCGATTGGCAGGATGTTATTTTCAGGGTCGCACCCGTTAAAAACCTGCAGCTTTCCGCTAATGGCGGTACCGAGAAAGCCCGCTACATGATTTCGGGAGGATATTTCAGTCAGGAGGGTATCATCATCAACTCCGATTATGAGCGCTTCAATCTCAGAGTGAACGTAGACGCCCAGTTGAACAAGCGGGTTAAAGTAGGAAGCTCCACTTATGGATCCTATGGTTTTGGCCGGTTTGCCAATACTGAATCGCATTACGGCGCAGGCGGGCTTATCGCCAATGTGCTGGCGGCTTCTCCGACCATCCCGGTTTACAACCCGGATGGAAGCTACTACTTCAACCAGGCTGACGTGACAGACGGGTTGGGCTTTCTCGCCAATGTACTGGCAGTGAGCGAAGGCTCCCAGGACAGGCGGAAGAATATGAACATTTTCACCAATAATTATCTCGAAATAGCACTGACGGACGACCTGGTATTTAAATCGACGATAGGAGTCAACTATTCTACGGGCTCCATCAGGCTCTGGCGCACGTCTGCCGTTCCTTTTTCTACTACGCTGAATTACCCGGCCACTGCCGGGACAACCAAGTCGGAAAGCCTGAACTGGCTGAACGAAAACACACTAACTTACAGCAAAGTGTTCAATCAAAAGCATTTCGTCAATGGTGTAGTTGGCTTTACAGCTCAAAAAAGTACTTCCGACAGGCTATCGGCGGGGGCTTCCGATTTCGCTACCGAGTACATCCCCTATATTTCGGCAGGTATTGTCAACGCCGGCACGCAGATCGTCAGCGAATGGTCCTTGCTTTCCATGATGGCCAGGGTCAATTATTCCTATGCCGGCAAGTATATGTTCACGGCCACCCTCCGCCGGGACGGCAGCTCCAGGTTCGGGCGGAATCACAAATGGGGCGCATTCCCGTCCTTCTCGGTAGGATATAACCTCGCGGAAGAAGATTTCATGAAGAAAGTAAATTTCATTTCGACCTTGAAAATACGGGCGAGCTACGGAATCTCAGGTAATAATTCCATCGGTGATTACTCCCACATAGGCCTGCTGTCCACGACCCGATACCTGGAAGGCAATTCTCTGAAGCAGGGACTGGTACCCACCAGCCTGTCAAACGATGATCTGACCTGGGAAAAATCGAAACAAACTAACCTGGGGATTGATTTAGGACTGTTCCGGGATCGCCTGACCCTTACCGCGGATGTTTACAAAAACCTGAAAACAGATTTGCTTCTGGCAGTACAATTGCCTGCCGCCTCCGGCTTTACGAATTCGACCCAGAACATAGGCGACATCGAAAACAAGGGGATGGAATTCGGGCTGAGCAGCATCAATATTAAAGGCAGGCGATTTGAATGGAACTCCGGCTTAACCTTCAGCGCTAATAGGAACAAGGTCCTGAAACTGGCTACCGAAGGTGGACGTATTTCAAACTCAAACTACCAGATTACCCAGGTAGGATCGCCTATTGCAAGCTTTTTTCTCATCAACAAACTCGGCGTGTTTATGAACAGCGCCGAACTTGACGGCGCTGCGCTCTACCACCCGAAAACACAGGCGGGAGACCTGAAATTTGAGGATGTCAACAAGGACGGGGTTATCAACCAAAGCGACCGCAAGATCGTGGGAAGCCCCTGGCCTGATTTTACATGGGGGTTTGATAACGGCTTCAGGTTTTCCAGGTTAAGCCTGAACGTCGCCGTCACAGGCTCGCAGGGGGGCTACAATTTCATTCAATGGGAGGCACTGTTCGGCTCTAACGGTGTACAGAACGGGCTGGAGCTCCAGGACAGAAGGTGGCGCTCGGAAAGCGACCCAGGCGACGGCATCATGCCGAGATCCATCCGGAGCAACCACGCGCTCGGCTTCGGGGTTTCGTCCCACTATCTTTTCAAAAATTCTTTCACGCGTATCCGGAATATCAGCCTCGCTTACGACTTACCGACAAAACTGACGTCCCGCTTGAAGCTGAGCAATTTCAATGTCTATATGAATGTATCCAATGTATTTACATTCACAGACTACCCCGGCTATGACCCTGAATCCAGCACGACCGGGGATAACATTACGAGCGCCGGTGTGGATTATATCAACTACCCCCTTCCCCGAACTTATACGGCCGGCATTAAATTATCATTCTGATCTACCTAAACCCATTATCATATGAAAAAGTACCTGTTGTTCAGCATGATCGCGGTGGTAGGCGCTTCCTGTTCCGAATTCCTGACGCTACAGCCTGAAAACCAGATCAGCGAGAACTCTTTCTATAAGAACATCAATGATTTCGATGCGGCCTTGTCGGGAACTTATGCAGAGCTGCAAACGCTGCATGATGCAGCGATCGTATACGTTGGTGACCTTACAACCGACAACGCGGAAATCAAGTGGACAGTGCCCGCTGTTGCCGAAACGGAGTTCGACGAGATGAACCCGACCCCCGCAAACAGCTTTTTGAATACTATCTGGATGTCGTCCTATAAGGTGATTTCCAGGTCTAACACGATTTTATCCCTGCTGGATAATTCGGGGCTGACCGGCTCCCAAAAAGACAGGCTTCGGGGTGAATGCCTTTTTCTGAGGGGCTATTCCTATTTTTACCTGGTCAGGATTTTCGGAGCCGTACCCCTCGTTGAGGTGGCATTCAGAAGCCCGAACGAGATCATGAACTTTGATATGTCCCGGAAGGAACCCGCCCTGGTGTATGGTCTGATTGAACGCGATCTGACCGATGCTGCTGCGCTGTTGACGGGCGTGACCGGTTTAGCCAAAAGTCGTGCGTCTGCCGGAGCGTCCGAAACACTGCTGGGCAAAGTTTATCTCACTACGAAGCAATTTGACAAGGCGGCAGCTATTTTAAAAAGAGTTATAGACAGCAACACATATGCCCTGCAGCCCGAATACGGCACTTTGTTCACGAATGGCAATGACAACCTGAAAGAATCTGTCTTTGAAATACTTTATATGTCCGGCAATGTCGGAGAAGGCAATTCATTTTCAAGTATTTTCACTCCTGCCCGGTTTGATATGGCAATTTTTCCGGGAAATATGCAGGGATCCGGACGCATAGTTCCTACCCCGGAAATTGCCGCCGCCTATGAAAACGGCGACAAGCGCCGTCCCGTATCGGTCAGGGATTCGATACGCACCAACACCGGAAAGTATGAGAAAGACCTGTTCGGGCTCAAATTTGTAGATTTCACTACCGGCATCGTCGGAGATGGCGGTATCAACTTCACCTCACTCCGTTACGCGGATGTGCTGATGATGTACGGAGAGAGCCTGAATGAGCTCGGACAGACCGGGCCGGCACATGAATACTTAAATGCGGTTAGGATCCGGGCAGGTCTGCCTGGAGTTTCGGGCCTGTCGCAGTCGGAATTTCGCCTGGCTATGGAGATGGAAAGAAGGCTCGAATTCTTCCTGGAAGGCCACCGCTGGTTCGACCTGGTGCGTACCAACAGGGCGGAGACCGTGCTGAATGACTATTTCAGAAGCAAAGGATTAAGTTTTACGGTGGCGCCACATGAACTGATCATGCCGATCCCGATCAGGGAAATAGACATCAATCCTAACCTGGGGCAGAATCAGGGCTACTAATTCAGTGGCCACCTCCCTGCCTCATCGGTACTGTGCCCCCACAGGCGGGAACTTTATGCCCATGCATTTACAATAGTGTAACAATCAATCATTTAAAAATTCCGAATAAATGAAATGGTTTTCATACATCCTGGCTTCTTTTATCATAATTAGCATTTCCCCGGCAAATAGCCAGAAATCTTCCGCCGCCCGCCCCGAGGTTGCCGTAGTTTATTATCCTCACTGGCATACCTACAAGCATGGCAATGCCTGGAAAGGGGAAAACTGGACCGAGTGGCAGGAAATGGCCGACGCTATACCCAGGTTTCCGGGACATGAGCAGCCAAAGGTTTCTTCGTGGGGCCCCTTCGACGAGTCCGATCCCGGCTGGGTCGAAAAAGAAATCGACCTGGCAGCCGACCACGGGATTGATGTCTTTCTGTACGATTGGTATTGGTACAGCGGTGTAAAAAACATGGAAGAAGCCCTTGAAAACGGCTTTCTTAAGGCAAAAAACCGGAGCCGCATGAAATTCGCGCTGATGTGGGCTAATCATGACCGGCGGGATCAGTTTTACCCCGAGTACGGGGTACCACGCAATATCTGGCTCTATTCGCGGCACACGGAAAAGGACCTGATCGATGTGGTGAACTACGGCATTAAGACTTATTTTAAAGAGCCCATTTACTGGAGGGTGAACGGGGAACTGTTTTTCAGCATCTTTGAAACAAAAAAATTCATCGATCAACTGGGGGGACCGGCCAGGACGAAGGAAATATTTGAAAACATCGACCGCCTCCTTGCCGAGCACGGGCTGCCCAAAATGCACTGGAGTGGCATGGTTCCCAATACAGAAGTAGCGCAGATGGCAGAAAAAGCCGGTTTCAAAAGCACCAGCAAGTACAATATTTCCAGTTCTAATAAAATGAGCCCCGATCTGACGGTCAATTATTCTGATCTGATCGACGAACATACCTCGTTCTGGAAGTCAATTACTGCAGACACCCGCCTGCCGCACATGCCGGTGGTTACTATGGGGTGGGATCCTACTCCCCGATGCCGGCTCGACGTTCCCTGGCCCTTTAAAAAGATCGAGTATCCGTATACGCAAGTGGTGATAGGGAATACGCCGGAAAAATTCCGGGAGCTTCTCGGTAAATCGAAGAGACAAGTGGAAACAGACAAGTCGAAACACCTGAACGCCATATTGATCAACGCCTGGAATGAATGGACGGAAGGGGCCTACCTTCTCCCCGAAAAAAGAACCGGGACTCAATACCTGGAAGCCATTAAGAATGTTTACGGATTAGCTCCTGCAACCAGGCAGAAATAGTCCGATTTCCGAAACCGGCTGAGAAACTTCCTGTTAAGCCTTTTACCAGACAAAGTAATGCCTACCCGCAAGATTAGACTCTTTTGTATATGCTTCCTGTATGGCATATCTGTTCAGCTCTCCGGCGCCCAGCCTGCCCTGTCCCCCCTCCGGGGCAAGCCCTTCAACAATATCACGCTGGAAGCTTCGCTGAAGCCTTTCAAGATAAACGAGAAGGAATACATCCGGGCCGTCGCTACCGAGATGTTCACGCAATGGCATTCGCTGCTCCGGCATACAGATACCGTTTCGGTAATGCTCTGGACCGGCGACGGCTCGGAAATTCTCGACTATAAGGGTACACCCGGTCAGCCGCTGGAATGGGCCCGGTACATGGGAAATCCTAACACACAGCACGAAGTAGGCTCAGGTCCCAAAGCGCTTTCGATACACGAACGGGCCTACCTGTACCTGGAAAACCCGCCTTCCTTTACCTACGACGACCTGCGTTTTATCATTGGGTCGCTGAAGGAAGCCGGCCGGAAGATAACCGGGAAGCCGGTCCTGGTGGGCGCTACCTTCGACCCCGGACCGGAGTTTGCCAAATCTGAATTCAAATACAGGAAACACCCGGAAATCCTGGGCGGCAGCGCAATGGGACATAAATCGTTTGTGGACTGTTATGCCGTTCTGAAAGCAGACAAGGACCGCTATGCCGGCTTCCCCGGCGGGATTCCGGACCGAACTGCTTTCGGTACATTTTTCGGGCGCCAGAGCCGGCACTTTCTGACCGACATGGGCTTTGATTACATCTGGTTCAGCAACGGCTTCGGATTCGGCGCCGAAGGATGGTCTTCCACCGGAGCGACATTCGACGGCAAAGCGTTCAAACAGGACCTGCTACCGGCCTTTTCCGGGAAAGTGCTGGATTTCTGGAAGCTTTTCAGGAAAGAATGCCCCGACTTCCAGATCCAGACCCGGGGCACCAACCTTTCGGTAGGCACCGACCTGGCACGGGATGCGGTCAATCTCAAAAATATCTACGAGGGCAAATTCAATATGCTGCCCCCGCCCAACTCTCCCTGGGCGGCGCTGGACGGCGACTTCGGCCTGGAAATGATCGGTTACATGTCGCGGATGGCCGAACTGCCCGATAACCGGTACCTGTTCAGGTATTATACCCACGATCCCTGGTGGCTCAACAGCCCGTGGCTCGATCGCTACGGGCGCGAGCCGCACGACATCTATCTTCCCATGTCGGTTTGCCGCATCGACAAAAACGGTAATATCGGCCTGCCGACGCATCTTAACTTCCTGACCATTGACGACACCCACGGCAACATGCCCACACAGGTGCCCGATGAGGTAACGCCTCACATCCTGAAGGCGCGCTACGACTCCCCTACCGCACCGGGACCGCTGGTTTGGGTATACCCATTTGACGAATACCATCAATGGGCCAATCATGCTCCCGGGCGGCTTCCGGAAGTTTACTACGGCGACTGGTTCATCCGCCAGGCAATCAACAACGGGCTGCCGCTGAATACTGTTATTTCCACCACCTCCTTCCAGGCTGCCATTCAACAGAAACCCGGCCTTTTCAGGGAATCAGTCCTGATCACGATCGCCCCCGACGCCGGAACAACGCTTGAAAAAGCGCTGATCGGGTTTGTCGAAAACGGTGGAAAGCTCATCATTTTCGGCCCCACGGATCACAGCAGCGATATTTTCAAAAGCTTCCTTAACCTGCAGAACAGCACCGCGCTGGAAGGCGAGTTCCGGATTAAAAACCTTTACCTGCCCGACAGGACCGCCACCGGGTATCCGGACATCATCAACCACCGGTCGCTGTTCAACGGCGGTGGTATTGCAACGCGCATTCAGAATCCCAAAGCGCCGGGCACGCGGCCGCTCGTCCGGTTTGAACAAAACGGAGCATTCCGCGATGTAGCCTGGTCGGTTCAGTCCCCGGCCTGGAAAGGCGGCAAAGTCGTGTACCTCCGCGGCACGAATTCCAGCCATTTTACAGGCGGGCGTTTACTGACCCCGGACAAGCCCGAGCAGTATTTCACAGGCCCGCTGTACCTGAGATATGCGCTGCAGGAATTCGGTCTCAACATCTTTGTGGACAAGCAGGCCCCGACCATTAAAAACCCCGTTCTGACGATTGCGCGCTCCGACAATGCTTTCATTTTCTCCGGGTACCATCCCAACAGCACCATCCGCGACCGTTTTAAATTCCCCCAGGGCGCACCTTTGCTGCTGGGCCTGCAAACGGTACTAGAAAACGGCCATTCCGCCTATGTGCTGCCTACCAGCTGGAACCGTGAATGCCGGGCGTTTGTGGAGCAAAAAGACGGCATGGTTTCTTTCAGAGAACTCCACTCCGGTCAGAAAGATGTAGATAAACGCTATGAAATAGACGGGCTGAAAAACGCTACAGTCAGAATTTACGCCGGGAACGACACCCGATCCGACAATTTCCAGGCCTACGTCAATTCCGCCTACCCCTGGAAAAAAGGCCAGTGGGTATTCAAAGAAATGAACGATGAGCTGGGACACTATTTCCTGGTCGAAAATGTAACCGGAAGACTCTCTTTTGCCTGGTAACCCGCTTCACCCGCCATGAAACCTTTCCCTTTTTCCGTATGGATGACCCGCCTTGAAGCCCTCTGTCTGATCGCAGCCTGCCTGTTTTGTGCTACCTCGGAAGCCCAGCAGGCCGACCTTTACCGCAAATTCTCTACTGGTTTCCGGAACCCGCCTGCTCGGGCACATCCGCTGGTATATCACTGGTGGCTCGGAGGCCACGTCGATACGATCAGGCTGAAAGAAGAGATCCGGGCCTTCAGTGATGCAGGAGTGGCCGGTTTCACCATTTTCGAAATCGGCTCCAGGGACACGGTGCTGGTAGGCACCGGGCCGGAGTTCCTGGGAGATGAATCGTTCAGAACAATCAGGCTGGCGGTAGACGAGGCGGGGAAATTCGGGATGGAAGTCGGGCTCAATACGGCCAGCAGCTGGAATGCAGGCGGTAAGTGGATCCCCGCCCGGCACGCTGCAAAATCGATTTATCAATCGGCCGTGACCACCGCAGGAGGCGGTCGGCTTAAGCTGAAAATTCCTTTCCCTGAAATTCCGGAACGGGATCCCGGGGGTAGAAAACGGATGATTGAATGGGGTAACAACGGGAAGCCGGCTTACTCGGAGGAAATAGCGGTGCTGGCCATCCCGGCGGGGAAAGTGCACGCAGATACAAGCGTCCTTCACGATGTCTCCGGGCATTTTGACCCCGGAACCGAAACGCTTGACTGGAATTTTCCGCCCGGAGATTGGAAAATAGTCCGATATGTATGTGCCAATTCCGGTGAAAACCTGGTACTGCCCAGCCGGCATTCGGCGGGACCGATCATCGACCACTTTGACGCCGAAGCGACGGCTTTCCACTTCAATTATATCATCAACCGGCTGGAATCGGTACTGGGGGACCTCCGGAAAACGGCGCTCAAAAGTCTCTACATGGCCAGCTACGAAGCGCGCGGTTTTACCTGGACCCCTACCCTGGCAGCCGAATTCAGGCAGGTCAACGGCTACGGAATAAAAAAACTCCTGCCTGCCCTGTTTGATGAAACCTTCTTTCCGCCTGCCATAACCGCCCGGTTCAAAGCCGACTTTCAGCACACGCTTTCGGAGCTGATGATCCGCAACTTCTACATGAAGTCAAAGGAAATTTGCAATGCCCACGGCTTGAAAAACAACAGCGAGGCGGGTGGCCCCGGGTTGCCCCTGCACCGGGTGCCGGTAGAACCGCTAAAGGCGCTGGGCAAAGGGCTGGACATTCCCAGGGGCGAATTCTGGATCAACCATGAGCAATTCAACGCCGACGGCATCGACATCCTGAGGGTAGTAAAAGAAGTGTCGTCGGCGGCCCATATTTACGGGTCACGGATTGTTGAAATGGAAGCCTTCACCTCGTTTCAGCACTGGCAGGAAGGCCCCTTTGAAATGAAGCCCGCCGGTGACCGGGCATTTGCCGAAGGAATGAACCGCGTAGTCGTGCATGGTTCCACCCATAACCCGGCGGGAACCGGACACCCCGGAATTGTATACCATGCCGGTACCCACTATAACGACAAGCAGGTTTGGTGGAAAAAAATAAAACCATTCAACCAATACCTGGCCAGGATTTCATACCTGCTGCAGGAAGCTGATTTCGAAGCGGATGTGCTGTACTACTACGGCGATACCATTCCTAACTATGGCGGTCACAAACACGGCCGGTTTTCCCCGGGCGCCGGGTATGACTATGAGCTGATCAACACGGAAATCCTGCTGAATCTTGAGGTGAAAAACGGGCGGCTGGTCAATCCCGGAAACGGCGGTACCTTCAGGCTGCTGGCATTGACCAAAGAGCAGGAAATCCCGGACCAGGTACGGGCAAAGTTAAATGACCTGTCAAAAAAAGGGGCCGTCATCTCGGGGTTAAAGCATGAAAAAGCAACGGCCGGCCAGCTGTTGAAAGCCATGAACGTACCGCCTGACTTCGATTACGACGACAAAGACCTGTTTACCCTGGACTACACGCACTATCGGAAAGACGGATTGGATTTTTATTTTGTGGTCAATACCACCGGCGATTGGGTATCGCGGAACCTGACCTTCAGGCAATTTAAAAAAACACCCGAAGTCTGGGACCCGGTAACGGGAGAGATCGCCGCAATAACCATTTTTGAGCAGGGTACCGGCGGTATCACCCTTCCCCTGGCACTGGCGCCATACGAAAGCACATTCGTGGTTTTCCAGCCCGGCAGTACAGGTGAAAGCTATACGAAAATCAACTCCGGGAAAATCGATCCGCCCAAAATCCGCTACGGGGAGTACGGCATGGAAATCTGGGAAGACGGGATGTTTGAATTGCACCACGGCAGCAAAGGCCGGAAATTCCCCAACCGGCTGCACGTAAGAACGCTTGAAGGCGCCTGGGAGGTATTTTTCGACAAAACCCGGGGCGCCCCTGAAAAGGCAATTTTCCCCGCACTGTCATCCTGGACGCTGTCTGAAACCGACGGTATCAGGTATTATTCCGGCACCGCGCGCTATGAGAAGCAGTTTGTTCACACCCGGCACACGGGCGGCCAGCCGGGCGGGCGGGTTTACCTGGACCTGGGCGACCTCTCCCATGTAGCGGAAGTCTGGCTGAACGGCCGGTCCCTCGGAATTACATGGGCCAAACCCTTCCGTTTTGAAGTTACGGGACTCCTGTTGGCCGGTATGAATAAACTTGTAGTGGAGGTAGCCAACACCTGGTCCAACCGCATTACCGGCGACGCCATTACCGGGCAGAAGGTCACACGTACCCATGTCCCCGGTACTTTCGTCAAAGGCATCAACCAGGTCAGGATTCCCTGGAGAGATGTCCCGCTGATTCCTTCCGGGCTGTTCGGGCCGGTTACGTTCACCACCCTATTTCCCGTTGCTGGCGCGAAGGAACTGAGCGTGGCCCGGATCTTCTCCGACTACATGGTACTCCAGCGCGACAAACCTGTACCGGTATGGGGTACGGGTACGCCGGACGATGAAGTCGCCGTACAACTTGGCGGGCATTCTTTTCGATGCAAAGTAGGGAGCGACGGTCGTTGGCAGGGCAATCTGCCCGCCTTTCCGGCCGGCGGCCCCTATACCTTGCGGGTCCAGGGGCCGCAAAAAAAGGTGGAGTTCAGCAATGTGCTGATCGGGGATGTGTGGTTTGCATCCGGACAATCCAATATGGAACATGCGGTGGCAGGATGGGAATGGATCCCCCACTCCGCCATCCGGGATGCAGAAAAGGAGTTGAAAGATACCCATTTTCCCCGGGTCAGGCTCTTTAACGTTTCGTTGTTCCCGTCACCGGCCCCGCTGCCGGACCTGGCCGCGGACGACAAGTGGCAGGTAGCCGGCGCGCAGTCGCTGGCTGGCTTTTCCGCCTCTGCCTGGTTCTTTGCCAAAAAGCTGAACCGGGAACTGAACATACCTATCGGTATCATACACAGTGCCTGGGGCGGTACCTCTATCCTGGCATGGTCCAACCCGGAATCTCTCGATGATTTCAGCGATTCATTGCACCTGAAGCCTTTCGCAGGAAATTACACGGCGCCGGTTTGGAAGGAAATGGTCCGCGAGAGCATCAGCAACCACCGCGAAAGACGAATCAGGATGAGCTACGCCAGTCCGGAAGCCCTCAGTACAGTCTTGCACGACGCTAGCGGCCGCCTGGATTGGCAGACGACGGAAATCCCGGCCGAAGGCAAAAAGTTCGGGGCCGTAACCTGGCTTAAAAAAGATATCACGATCCCGGAAGACATATCCGGCACCGGGCTGGAACTCAGCCTGGGATTCCTGAACAGGCAAAGCAATGTCTACTGGAACGGCACGGAACTGGGTTACTTTCAATACCCGGCGCCTGTAAAAATAAAAGTTCCGGCTTCCCTTGTAAAACCGGGCCGAAACCGGATCGTCATCCGGCTGTCCAATCAATGGGAGACCGGCCAGGTACAGGGCAAACCCGAAGCCTTCACGCTCAGGGCCGAGGTGGCGGAGTTCGGACTTCCTCTCGCGGGCAATTGGGAGGTATTGGAGGGCCTGGAACCTATCCCCGCCCCACAACCGTCTTACGTCAACCAGCCTTCGTTCCTGTTTAACGGCATGGTCAATCCCGTTGTTCCCTACGCGATCAAAGGCGTTATCTGGAACCAGGGCGAAGCAGATGCTGCCAGGCCGGCCTTGTATGCGCGGCTTTTCACCCGGTTGATAGGTGACTGGCGGAAGCTCTGGAGAGACGACCGCCTCCCTTTCTTTTTTGTGCAGGGTTCGAACGCCTATTATACCCACGAATTCGGTAAGAGAACCTTTTCCAAAAGCTATCTGAGGGAAGCCCAGGCAAAGGCCCTGGCGCTGGACGGCACCGGGATGGTGGTCTCAGCCGACATCGGTGATCCATATGACGTGCACCCCAAAAACAAGCAGGATTATGGTAACCGGCTGGCGCTGCAAGCCCTTAAAAAAGTCTACGGGAAGGATATCGCTGCCGACGGTCCGGTTTACCAATCGCATCGCATAACGGGTGATACCGTCATCATAGAGTTCGAAAAATCATCCGGCCCAGTGGTTTTGCGGAAGCATGCCGTCGGGAACTGTTGCTTCGAGCTATCCGGTCAGGCGGGCCGGTTCTTTGCCGCGGAAGCTATAGTGAAGGAAAATAAAGTTTATGTTTTTTCGCCATCGGTCCGCCGGCCGCAAGTGCTGAGATACGCCTGGGGCGACAACCCGTCGGTATGTGTATTTAACCAGGCCGGGCTACCTATGGCGCCCCTGAGGATAGGTGATGAAGGCTCATATAAATAAACAGGGTGTTTCCGGGTAAAAATGCAGGCCGTCAAACTTATGGTAATGATTGCTTAATGTAGAACAGTACTACCCGAATCGCCGGATTTATTAAGTTTGGACCTGAATTGTTTTCACACTATGGACTTTCCATCGTCAGATTTTCATTTATGGAACCGGTTCCGCGAAGGGGATAGCCAGGCATTGGGACTCATCTACAGGATGCATATAACCGAACTGCTGAGCTACGGCTACCGCATCACGTCGAACCGGCAGGTGATCAAGGACAGTATCCACGACCTGTTTCTCCACATCTGGCTGCACCGCGAAAAGCTGTCGGAGACGGATTCCATAAAATATTACCTGTTCCGTTCTTTGCGGAACAAGATTATCCACAATGTCCAGACGCCTGCAGACCCGTCGCCATTCGATCCTGATTTCAGGATTGACGAACTTTTGGCGGAAACTTCGCGGGAGCAGCAGCTCATTGAGCAGGAAACCCGCTCCGGTCAGCTGTCACGGCTCCGGCAGGCCATCGACCGCCTTCCGAAACGCCAGCAGGAGGCCATCCAGCTCCGCTACTTCCATTCTTTCAGCCTCGAAGAAATTTCATCGGTCATGCGGATGAACAACCAGTCCGTTCGCAACCTTCTGCACCGTGCCATCCTGCATTTGAGAGATCATTTCGAAATAGCGAGCGGCCTTATCCTTTCCCTGATTAAAATTTTCGGGTAAAAAAAATAATTTTTTTTTTAACGGGTGAGTACACGGCCGGGTGCCTTCCATTTAGAGGTTAGAAGTTACCCTGGAAACAAATGTTTGAAAAATACGCTGCCTATAGTGCTGAAGATTTTGCGCAGGACGAATACTTTGTCGGATGGGTACAGTCTCCGGGTCCGGAGAGTGATCAGTTCTGGAACGATTTCCAGGAGACTTTCCCCTACCAGCGCCCTGTAGTCCGTCGCGCCGTACAGACCGTACAAAATCTTGCTGTGGCGTCCCGGTCGGCTGTTCCCCAGGGAGATGCAGAAGAAATCTGGACAAACCTCCAGGCCTCAATAGCTGCCGGGAAAAAATACCTGAAATGGTGGCAGCGCCCCTGGGCGAAAGTTGCGGCCGCGGCCGTGGTAGTCGGCGCGGGCTGCATTTTTTTAGCTTCGGAACACAGCCCCGCTACCGGCTCTCATCCCGCCCTGTCCTTTCTTACTTCCGACAGCCTTCAGTTGGCTTCAGGGCCGGAACTCAGGGAGTTTATCAACACCACCCGCGTACCCGGCGTCATTATTTTGCCTGACAGCAGTCGCATCACCTTGCAGCCGAACGCCGTGATCCGGTACAACCAGAAGGCCTTTCTGGGCGCTACGCGAAACGTACAGCTTGTGGGAGAAGCCTTTTTCGAGGTAACCAGGAATACCGAAAAGCCCTTCCTGGTGTACTCCAACGGGCTGATTACCAAGGTACTCGGCACCAGCTTCAACATCAAAGCCAGGAAAGGAAGCGATAACGTCACCGTAGTGGTAAGAACCGGGAAAGTATCCGTTTTCACCCTTCCTAAAAATCCGAAGGAAGACCCCGAATCGCAGGGACTTATTTTGCGTGCCAACCAGCAGGTGGACTATTCAAAAAGGATCGAGAAATTTACCAGGACACTCGTCCCCGAGCCGGTTCCGGTCCTTTCTATTGAAGAGATGCAGCAGTTTGCTTTTCGGAACGCACCGGTTACTGAGATCTTTAAAGCGCTGGAGAAGGTGTACGACACGGAAATATTGTTTGATCAGGAGTTACTTTCCGATTGTCGTCTGACGAGCACGCTGGACGGCGACATAAGCCTTTTTGAAAAGTTGGACGTGCTTTGCGAAGCGATCGACGCTTCCTATAAAGTTGTAGATGCCCAGGTAGTCATCAGCGGCAGAAAATGCCGCTGAGCAGCCACTACCCCCGATCGAACAGCCGCCTGTCCGAACATTGTAAAACCCAATACAACTGCCTATGATTTAAACGAACTACTTAATTATAACGAAACCGGGAACGGTTGCAGCGTATCCCGGTTTCTTACTCTCCACCCTTAAACGTATAAGAATATCCGTTATTCGGATAGAGGGATAGTTATTGCTTTTGCTGAAAACAAGAACTGATCAAATCAATGAAAAAAGATCCAGATTTACAAAAAATCTTATGTAGCTTCATGAGAGTATCGCTGATACAGGTTTTCATGGCAATTTCCTTTGTCGGGATGGCTCTGGCGAAGGAAGCAGATGCCCAGGATCTGCTCAACCGCAGGATAAACCTTCAACTGGAAAACCGAAAAGTAGCGGAGATACTGGTTCGCATCGAGAGGCAGGCAAATATCAGGTTTACCTACCGGACCAGGCTGATCTCAGAAGAACTGCGGGCGACGGTAAACTACAGGAATGACAAGCTTTTAGATGTACTTGATCACCTCCTTACGCCCCTGCATATAAAATACAGGGTTATTGGAAACCAGGTTGTGCTGACCGCCGACGAACCGGCAACCGGGCAGGTTTCAACGGAGATGATTGTTCCCGCTGAAGAAGCGACCGACATCCGGATCCAGGGTACGGTAACAGATGACAAAGGCGAAGGCCTGCCCGGCGTAAGCGTGCTGGTGAAGGGTACGCAGCAGGGAACCACGACCGACGTCACCGGGAAATTCGTGGTCAGTGTTCCCGACAGGGACGCCGTTCTTGTATTTTCCTTTGTGGGTTACCTTTCGCAGGAAATTGTCGTCGGGAACCGGAGCTCCCTGAGCATCTCCCTTAAAGTCGATGAAAAAATACTCGATGAGGTTGTGGTAGTAGGTTTCGGGACCCAGAAAAAGCAGAGTGTGGTCGGGTCGATCGTACAGGCCAGCCAGGAAGACCTCAAGCGGGCCGGGAACGTAACAGATCTCAGGCAGGCGCTCACCGGGCAATTGCCCGGCCTTACCACCATCACCTCCAGCGGAGAACCCGGCGGTACGCTAACCAACGGCGGCGGCTCCGCTACCTCCATCTTTATACGCGGACGCAATACCTGGAACGGCGGACAACCCCTTATCCTGATCGACGGTGTCGAACGCGACATGAGCAACATAGACGTCAGCGAGGTGGAAACGATCTCCGTCCTGAAAGACGCTTCCGCTACAGCAGTCTTCGGCGTAAAGGGAGCAAACGGAGTTATTCTTATTACCACCAAAAGAGGATCCGAATCCAGGCCGCAACTGTCATTCAACTACAGTGCTACCGCGTTATCGGTATCACGTCTCCCGGAAAAACTGGATTCGTACGAGGCCATTATGCTCAGGAATGAGATGATTGAGCGGGAAGGACTGCTCAGCCCTGTTTCCTGGGGCGATTATGTCCCCTATGAAGTGGCATTGCGCTATAAAAAGCCTCAATCGGACATAAATGCGATCCTCTACCCGAATGTCGATTGGGAGAAGGCAATGTTCAAGGACGTATCCTGGTCCCAGCGCGCTAACCTGAATCTTTCGGGCGGGACCAGCTTCGTCAAATATTTCGGATCCCTCTCCTACCTCAACGAAGGAGATATGTTCCGCAAATACGACAACCACAAAGGTTATGACCCCAGCTACGGCTTCAACCGGTTCAACTTCAGGAGCAACCTCGACTTCAAACTGACCAAAACCACCAACCTGCGGGTCAACTTATCCGGTTTATTCAGCCAGAAAAGCACGAACTACTCTTACAATAACGAAAGCTCCGGCAACAACCTGCTCGCCTGGGCGGCCGCTTATCGCTTCCCGCCCGATGTCATCATACCGCAATATCCCGACGGAAGCTGGGGACAGAGCTATGCACTCCCTCCGGAGGCGCTGCAAAACCCAGTCGCTCTCATTTACAACACAGGTGTGTGGCAGCAGCGGAGCGTGGAACTCAGGGCCGATTTTGCGCTCGAGCAAAAACTCGATTTTATTACGAAGGGGCTGAGCTACACCGGCTCCCTGTTCTACGACAACGGCATGCAGACCCGGGGCGGGATCGGCGATCAGAACCATGCACGGCCCGAAGGGAACCTCCCCGGGAAAATCGTGTACCCGTCGCGCTACCTGGGCGGCGACCAGAATCCCGGCGAATATACCGAAACCACACCCGTAACCGCCGCCAATGCATTCGACTGGGTGGTGAACCCCTGGTTCATCAATGCGGAGGCCACCTATACCGCCGCCACCCTGAGAAGACTCATGCACCAGCACCAGGTCAATTATGCACGCGACTTCGGCATACACCATTTGGGCGCAATGGCGCTCTTCAAAAGAGAGCAGTTCGCGCGCGGGAGCATGTTCCCCAGCTATCGCGAAGACTGGGTGTTCCGGACCACGTACGACTACGATACCCGTTATCTGTTTGAATTCAATGGCGCCTACAACGGATCGGAAAAATTCGGCCCTGGTTACCGTTTCGATTTCTTTCCTTCCTTCGCTGCCGGCTGGTACGCTTCCAACGAAAAATTCTTCAAAGTCGAATGGATAAACCGGCTCAAATTCCGGTACAGCTCCGGAGTAGTGGGTGACGACGCGGGCGGAGCCCGCTGGGCCTACCAGTCGCAATATCAATACGGCGGCCAGGGCATCAACTCCGCGCTGCTCAACGCCGACCCGACCCAAAGGAGCCCCTACAATTTTTATAAGGAACAAATTGTAGGCAATCCGAGTATCAGGTGGGAAAAGGCCCGTAAAACCAATTACGGCGCTGAAATCGGGCTCTTTAAAGACCTGGTGTCCATTAATTTCGACTATTTCACCGAAAACAGAACCGATATTATCATCAACGGGACTTCACGCGCGATCTCATCCTACTTCGGCGCCACACCGCCGGCGGCCAACCTCGGGCAGGTCAGGTCAAAAGGCTATGAGGTCGAGCTGAGGCTGAATAAAGGCTTCTCCAACGGACTTCACCTCTGGAGCATGTTCTCCCTGACCCATACCGAAAACAAAATCATCAACCGTGACGACCCCGTACTCCAGGCGACCTACCTGAAGCAAGCAGGCTACCAGATCGAGCAGGTACGGTCACAGGTGCGTACCGGGTTCTACAACAACTGGGACGAGGTATTCGCCAGCACACAGCAGCAGACCAATGACCTTTCCAAGCTGCCCGGTTACTACAATATCGCCGATTTCAACGGCGACGGGGTAATTACGGGCAACGAAGATACGGTACCTTTCGGCTATTCGGAAGTCCCGATGAACAGCTACAATGCCAGTATCGGCGGCGATTACAAAGGCTTCAGCGTCACGCTCCAGTTTTATGGCGTCAACAACGTATCACGCAATATCCCCCTGAGCAATTTCTATATGTACCAGAATACGTTGTTTGCGCATACCAGGGACCACTGGTCGAAAGACAACCAGAACGCAAGCTCGTTTATTCCGCGCTGGAAATCGCAGGGGCAGTTTATCGGCGACTACTTCATTTACGATGGCTCCTACCTGCGCCTGAAAACAGCCGAAGTTGCCTACACTTTCCAGAAGCCGGTATTAAGCCGCCTGGGCATGTCTAACCTCCGCTTATTTGTAAATGGCAACAATCTTTGGTTCTGGTCCAGGCTTCCCGATGACCGGGAGGCAGCCATGTCGGGTGGAGATGCCAGTGCCGGCGCCTACCCCACACCAAAACGGATCAACATCGGCATCGATTTAACTTTTTGAGGTATGGGAATCATAAAAAATATATTCAGCAAAAACAGATGGCGCCTGATTGTGCCGGTCATAACAGCCGGCTTTCTTTTCGGCAGCTGTGAAGACTACCTGGACAGGGCGCCCGAAGCGAGCATTACCGATACCGATGTTTTCGGCAGCTTTGTAAGCTTCCAGGGATTCGTCGAGGAAATGTACGATTGTGTCGTAGACATCCATAAGGTGCTGGGGGGAAACCAGTACTACAACTTCAGTGCTTCAGACGAAGTGCTCTGTAACGTGCCTCTTCCCTGGGATGACGGCAACTACTGGAACCAGGGTACCTTTCTTTACGCAGCCAGCCCCCGGATGGACTACAGCGGCAATCTTACCCGCATGCGGGTATGGCCGTTTGCGTGGTATGCCATCCGCAAGGCCAACCTGGGGCTGAGCAAGCTAGGGGTGCTGGCAAACGCCAATCCTGAGGCAAAAAATGCGATTGAAGGGCAATGCTTGTTTTTCAGGGCCTACTTCCATTTTGAACTAATGCGCTGGTATGGCGGGCTGCCCTATATCAACGAAGTGCTGTCATCGTCTGAGGAGCTGAAGCTGCCGCGGTTAACCTACCGCGAAACGGCGTTGAAGGCGGCCGAAGACTTCCGCGCCGCCGCAGCGCTCCTGCCTGTAAAGTGGGATGACAGCGAGGTAGGCCAGGCTACGTTGGGAAATAATTCCCAGCGGATCACCAAAGCCCACGCCCTTTCCATGCTTGCCAGGAACCTGCTATATGCGGCAAGCCCTATGATGAATGAGTCGTCAGGCGGGCCGAACGCCTACGATGCCGAGCTCGCCAAGCAGGCAGCGGACGTAGCGGCGGAAGTAATCAAACTCTGCAACGAATCAGGCGCTTACAAGCTTCAGACCTGGGATACCTGGACAGACAATTTCTGGGTATGGTCGCCCGGTAACCGTGAACGCTCCGGCGGAACGGAGGTTATTATGAACCCCACCGTGATTATCCCCGGCTTTGTCCGTTTTACAACCAACAGAACCAGCAACCCGGTTCAGTTCGGGGCCGGCAATAACCGTGTCGAAGTACCTACCCATAATTTTATCAAAAACTACGGAATGGCCAATGGCCTGCCCATAGACGACCCCGAGTCGGGTTACGATCCCAAAAACCCCTGGACCGGCCGGGAACCCAGGTTTTATGTGGATATTGTTTATGACGGCGTAAGGCTGGTCGACAATGCGGTGGCCGCCGCCGCCAAAGACAACGAGTTTGCGCAATTGTCCAACTCGGGCAGACACCGCAACGGTACCCCTGCCAGTTCCGGTGTAGCCGGAAGCGTCACCGGTTACTTTTACCGCAAATGGACCCCGAAAGGCAACAACCCGTGGGATAACCGGTGGAGCAATTTCCAGTCCTATCACCCCATTGTACGACTGGCGGACATGTACCTGATCTATGCGGAAGGGGTACTTCACGGATACGGATCACCGACCTCAACCGCTGCCGGCAACTCCCTCACTGCGGCCGATGCCGTCAACCTTATTCGCAACCGCGCGCAGCTGCCCAACCTGACCGCCAAGTATACAGCCTCCAAAGATGTGTTCATGAAAGAGATTATCCGGGAACGGGCGGTGGAGTTTGCGTTTGAAGGGCACCGGTTCTTCGACCTCCGCCGCTGGAACATCGCCGGAAACCCTGAATATATCGAAAAAACGGCCATTGATTTCGATAGGGGCAGCGACGGCAAGCCTATCAACCTCCGCGAAAGAGTGGTCGTCCAGCGGGTTTTCGAGAAACGCCACAACTGGCTTCCTTTCCAGCCTTCGGATACCAGGCTCTATGAAGGTTTTTCACAGAACCCGGGGTGGTAAGTTTTGAATAACACATGAAATAGCCATGAGCTTTGAGGTATTAGCTACAAGCGGCACACAAACGGCTGATGAATAAATAGCTCACCCCTCACTGTTCACCGCTCAAACCTTTTTATACAAATGAAAATACACCGATATATAGCAGCCCTTGCTGGTTGTATGCTGTTGCTTTGGCCTTTGCTATCGCCGGCGCAACCGACGCCCCGGCTGCAGGCAGTGGTACACGGTGAAAACGGCAAACCCGTCGAAGGAGCGATGATTTACGCGAACGAAGGGGTAGACGTGGTCAAAACCGGCGCTAACGGAGAATTTTACTTCAAGGCCGCCGTTACGGGAAACCTCCTGGTAGAAGCCCCCGGCTACGAAGCCGGCGTGTTCGAACCCGCGGATTACAGCATGGGACAAACGTTAATCCTGAAAAAAGCGTCCTTTCTTTCGGGTGAGAAAGATAAGGTCAGGCTCGCTTTCGGTACGGCTAAAAAAGCGGAAGTGGTCAATGCGGTCAGCGTGCTGAACCCTTCTCAGCTCCGCAGGTACGACAACACCCAAAACCTTGCTTCGGCACTTACCGGGATGCTGCCCGGCGTGCTGGGTAGCGCCAATATCCGCGGGATAGGCGACGCACTGTTCATTGTCGACGGCCTTCCGCGCGACATCAGCACGCTTAATCTTGCCGAAGTAGAGCAGATTTCGGTGTTAAAAGACATCAACTCCGCCATATTGTACGGCAACGACGCTGTAAACGGGGTGGTCCTTGTCACAACAAAACGGGGTGAAGCCTATAAAAGACAGATCAATGCGCAGGCATTCTACGGTATTTCCAGGCCTTCCGAGTTGCCTGAATACCTTTCTTCCGCCGACTATATGCAGCTTTACAACGAGGCTCGGCTCAACGACGGTCTCGGTACACAGTATTCCCCCGACCTGATCGAAAAATACCGCAGCGGCAACCCCTACCGTTACCCGAGCGTTGATTACTATTCGGGCGAATACCTGAAATCGCTGCGACCTTTTTCCAGGGCTACCGTTGACTTTTCCGGAGGAAACAGCGTCGCTACCTACTACTCCAACATAGGATGGTCCCAGACCGGAAGCCTTTACAATTTCGGTGAAGGAAAGGGGGCTAAATCCAATGTCTTCAATATCAGGGGAAATGTCGACCTGAAGATCAATTCCTGGATCAAAAGCGCACTGGATGCCGTAGTCGTGCTGAACAACAGCAACGGCCCCCGCAGCAACTACTGGCAGGATGCGGCCGTTTTGCGCCCCAACCTCTTCTCTCCCCTGCTGCCCATTTCCATGATGGATCCTGAAAACGCAGTATTAAAGCAGCGGAAGAATGATATCGACGGGATGTACCTGCTGGGTGGCACTACCAACTACCCGGCCAATCCTTTGGCAACTGCCTGGTCGGGAGGAGCGAACGAAAACATCCAGCGTACTTTCTCTTTCAATAACCGGATCGATTTCGACCTCGGCAGAGCGGTTCAGGGCCTGGCGTTCCATACCAATTTCAGTTTCGACTACTTCACCCGCTATGACCAGTTCATCGAGAATAAGTACTCGGTCTATGAACCCGTATGGGACGAAACACAGGATCGCATTGTCAACCTGAAACAATTCGGGGAGGATGTGCGTTCCGGTACCCAGAATGTCGGGAATGCCTCCTACCGGAGAAGGATCGGTTTTTACGGCCTGCTTGACTACAACCGGACCTTCAATGAAGTACATACCGTAACGGGATCCGTGCTCGGTTTCCTGGCTCACGATAAAGCGCAGGACAGCTTCCAGGGCAATAAGAACGCAAACCTCGGCCTCAGGCTTACATACGGCTACCTCAATAAATACCTGGTCGATTTCAGCAGCGCTTACGTAAATTCCGTAAAACTAGCCGCAGGGAACCGGACAGCTTTCTCTCCGTCACTCGGCCTGGCCTGGGTGGTGAGCAATGAGGACTTTATGGCTTCTGCGTCGGCCGTGAATTTTCTTAAACTGCGCCTTTCTGCCGGTGAAATGAATTCCGATGCGGGAATCAGCGGCTTTTACTACTATGACGACCGCTATACAACCTCTGCTTCCTATTCCTGGTACGAAGGCACGAGGACAAGGTCGGAAACCATACCGATCAACAGCGGGAACCCCCTGCTCTCATTCGAAAAAAGAAGGGAGGTGAACTTCGGGATTGAAGCCGTACTTTTCGATCGCCAGCTCTCGGTGGAGGCCAACCTGTTTGCCAGCACCTATTCCGACCTGATCACACGGCCGCAATCGATCTATCCCACTTATTTTACCAACTATATCCCTTTCCGCAATTTCGGCAAAAATGCCTACAAAGGAGCGGAGCTGGGACTTTCCTACCAGCGACGTTTCGGTGACTTCCATATCACCTTCGGCGCCAACGCGCTTTATTCTACATCCAAGGTAAAAAAGAGAGACGAACTATATGTGAACAGCTACCGGTACCGTACGGGCAAGCCGGTAGAGGCGCGGTACGGCCTTGTCGCAGACGGCTTTTTCTCCAGCCAGGCAGATATTGAGAATCATGCCATACAGGCCTTCGGAAGGGTAAAACCGGGTGATATCAAATACGTGGACCAGAACAACGACGGGGTAATCGATGCCAACGATGAGAAATACATAGGTCGGTGGCAGTCGCCTTTTTCGTATGGCCTCAATCTAAAGGTGTCTTATAAGAACCTGACGCTTTTTGCCCGGGGTAACGGGCGAACCGGGGCTCAGGGAATGCTTAGCAGTGATTATTACTGGGCCGATGGCGACGACAAGTATTCTTCCTACGTGCTCAACAGGTGGACCGAAGCAACAAAAGCTACCGCTACCTACCCGCGTCTGAGCTCCATCGCCAATACCAATAACTACCGGAACTCCACCTTCTGGCAATATTCAGACAATTATTTTACACTCGACAGAATCCAGCTTACCTGTGACATCCCGGTCAACTTGTCGAACAAGCTCACTGTAAAACAGTTGTCCGTTTTTGCAGACGCCTCCAACCTGGCGACCCTGTCCAAAAATCGGCGGATCCTGGAGCGGAACATAGGATTTGAACCCCAGTTCAGGTCATTTTCTATCGGGTTAAATGCATGGTTCTAATCCTAAGAAATAGCCATGAGCGATGAGGTTTGAGCGGCTCATACCACATCGCTCACACCTCATAACTACAGCGCGGCTCATACCACATCGCTCACACCTCACCGCTCAAAGCTCATAACTCTTATACAGATGAAAAGAAATAGGTTACAATCAATAAAAAACTACGGCCTGCCTTTCGCGCTTACCGTTTGTATGTCAGCGTGCGGGGTACTGGAGCCGGTCGACGACAATCACGCGACCATCGACCGGGTTTATGAAAACCCCTCCTACGCAGAGGGCGTACTCATGGCCGCCTACACCAGGCTGCCTACAAACTCTCTTAGCTTCAACGAAGTAGCCACCGACGACGCCGTAAGCAACGATAAGCTGAATGGCTACCTACGAATGGCAACCGGACAATGGTCTGCCATCTATAACCCGGTCAGCCAGTGGGAAAACTGCATCGCTGCGATCCAGAGCATCAACCAGTTTCTCGGCCTTGTGGATGAGGTAAACTGGAAAAAGTCAATCCCGGAGCTGCAATGGATGTACACGCAGCGTTTCAAAGGAGAGGCCTATGCCCTGCGCGCCCTGTTCCAGTATCACCTGCTGGTTACCACGGCCGGTCCCGGCGCCGGCGGGCAAATGCTCGGCATCCCGGTCATCGACCATTTCCTGGATGTGAACGCCGATTTCAACATTCCCCGGGCTACGTTCGAACAGTCAGTTGCCCAGATTTACAGCGATATAGACCATTCGCTGGAATACCTGACCATGAACGACTACCGGAATATCACAGACGCCGGCCAGCTGCCGCCCGGGTATGAAAAAGTATCAGTGGTCAACTACAATATTATTTTCGGGAATGAGCTGAACCAACGGATCAATGCGAAAATGGCGAAAGCCTTAAGAGCCCGCGTTGCTCTGCTCGAGGCCAGCCCGGCCTTCAACACCGGCAATACCGCGCTGTGGCAGAAGGCCGCGGGTTTTGCCGGGGAGTCGCTCAGCAGCATCGGCGGAATATCCGGTATCGACCCGGCCGGCCACCGCTTTTACCTGAAACCATTGGTAGATGCGGTAAATGTATCTGCCGGCTCGCCGATCGATCAAAAGGAAATCCTATGGCGGCGGTCGGTAACCAACTCCAACACCCGTGAAATGGCCAATTTCCCGCCGTCCCTTTTCGGAAGGGGGAATGTCAATCCCACCCAAAACCTGGTAGATGCATTCCCCGCGGCAAACGGTTACCCGATCGGCAACCCGGCAAGCAATTACAGCGCATCTTCACCGTATGACAACCGCGACCCGCGTCTCAAGCTCTACATTGCCTATAACGGAAACACTTTCTCGGGAAAACCGATCATTACGGGTCTGGGGGGCGGGGTCAACGCCAAGGATTCTACCGAAAACTCGACCCGCACGGGCTATTACCTCAAAAAGCTGCTCGTGGAAGAGGTCAACCTCAACCCCGTTTCGACGACCACCCAGAAACACTATGAAGTACACATGCGGTACACTGAGCTCTTTCTCATTTACGCCGAAGCCGCCAATGAAGCCTGGGGCCCTGATGGTGCCGGAACTGCAGGTTTCTCAGCCCGCGATGTCATCCAGGCGCTGCGCAAGCGGGCCGGCATCGCACAGCCGGACGCTTATCTCGCCTCAGTGGTTACCAAAGAAGACATGCGCAAGGTAATCCGGAACGAAAGACGCCTGGAACTGTGCTTTGAGGGCTTCCGTTTCTGGGACCTCCGCCGCTGGAAGGAAAACCTTACGGAGCCTGCAAGAGGAATCAATATCAATGGTTCGGCAATGACCGTCGTGGAAGTAGAGCCGCGCGTGTTCACCAACGAATACATGCATTACGGCCCGCTCCCGGAAACGGAAGTGGTCAAATACAGCGCCCTGATCCAAAACAAAGGCTGGTAATCATAGCGTCGGCCGGTACCTCGGCCCGTACAACCTATTGTCTTTAATAAGCTATTTAAGATGAAATAGCCATGAGCTTTGAGGTATTAGCTACAAGCGGCATACAAACGGCTGATGAATAAATAGCTCACAGCTTACAGCGGTCCGCCGCTGCGGCTCAAACCTTTTTATACCCATGAAGAAAACAACATTTGCACTGATGCTGCTCACGGCATTGGCGGCTTGTAAAAACCAGGAGGTCGATTTCCCCGATTTCGATTTTACTACAGGTTACTTTCCCTACCAGTACCCGATCCGGACGCTGGTGCTGGGAAAGGATATTTATGACAACACGAATGACAACGAACACAAATTCCTGATTTCCACCACCATGGGAGGCGTGTACGACAATACCTCCGACCGCATCTTCCAGATCCGGGTAGACAACAGCCTCTGCGAAAACGCCGCGTTTTCCGCCACGCAGACACCGATACGTGCGCTTCCGCAGGAGTATTACACCCTGAGCTCTCCCGACCAGATTATTATCCCGGCCGGAAAAGTCAGCGGAAGTATAGAAGTACAATTGAAAGACGCATTTTTCGACGATACGCTCGCCATCGGGCTCTCGTACGTACTCCCGATCCGGATCAACCAGGTAACCAATCTCGACAGCGTTCTGAGGGGTAAATCAACTTTACCCAAACCCGATCCGAGGGTCACTTCGCAGTGGCAGGTTACGCCCAAGGATTTCACGATGTTTGCGGTCAGGTATGTAAACCCTTATCACGGCAATTACTTCCACAGGGGCAAAAGCACGCTGAAAGATTCAACGGGCCAGGTGGTCGAAACAACGACGTACCGGCAGCCGTTTGTAACGTCAGACGAAGTATGGAAGCTGACCACCACCGCAAAGAACCAGGTATCGGCCACAGGCGTGCTGCGTTCGGAGAAGGTAACCGGCCCGCTTCAGCTCCTGCTTACTTTCTCCGGCGACAACTGCACCGTTAGCGGCGGGAAAGATTTCCCTCACCCAATCAAAGGAACGGGAAAATTTATCAGCGACGCCGATGAATGGGGGAATAAGAAACGGGATGCGATCCACATCAGCTACGAGTTTTCAGACGGGAAAAACACCTATTCCGCTACCGATACGCTGGTAGTACGCGACAGGGGCGTTATCATGGAAGTATACCAACCGGTCATTTCGCAATAGCAGTCAGTTGCTGTACCCGATAAAAATCACAAACATGTCACAATCTAAATCACTTCTGACCGTGCTGGTGGTCCTGGTACTGTTTGCCTGTAATGTACGGGTGTCGCCGGCGCAGCCTGCCCCGGGCCAAAAGCCACCGGAGATCGGCGCCTATTATTTCGACGGCTGGGCGGGCCGGAACCGGCACGCGGACAATCCCGATGAGCCATGGGCCAAAAACGCCCCTACCCACCTGACCCGCCGGTTTGTTGAAGAGTTTTCCGACAGAGAACCGGTGTGGGGCTGGCGCGACGACGCCCTGGAAATTATGGAAAGGCAAATAGACCTTGCCGCCGATAACGGCATCAGCTTTTTCCTGTTTTGCTGGTACTGGCGGGACAACCAAGGACCGATCAACGCCGACGCCATTGCCGCACTCCCGCACCACACCAGCCTGAACCTCTACATGAAGGCCAGAAACAAGCACCGGATCAAATTCGGCCTTCTGGTAGCAAACCACTCCGGATCAGAGATCGTTGGCCCCCAGAACTGGGGCGATGCAGTAAAATACTGGCTCCCCTATTTCAGCGACCCGCAGCACGTTACCGTTGACGGAAAGCCGCTCGTAGTGCTTTTTGACTCAAAAGGAATTGACGAACAGGGACTAGCCCGGATGCAGCAGGCAGCCCGGGCCGGAGGTATCGACGGGCTCGCCATTGCAGGCTGCGGGGCAGCTGCACCTGAAGGATTTACGCACCGTACGCACTACAACATCATCCCGGGATATGCAGCGGGCTCAGAGGCTCACCCCTATTCCGAGCTGGTAGCGGCTCATGTCAAAAACTGGTCGGGTTCCAGAGAAAAACCCTACATCCCGGAGATCACGGTCGGTTGGGACAAACGCCCGTGGGAGGAGAAATCCGGGCTGAACCAGAAACCGGGCTGGTACTTTCCCGAACGCACGGTAGATCAGTTCAAGGATTTCCTGAAAAAAGCCGTCACCTGGATGGACGAGCACCCCGAAGAAACCACGAAAGAACGTATGGTGCTGCTTTATGCCTGGAATGAATTGGGAGAAGGCGGCTACCTGGTGCCTACCAAAGGAGACCCTGAAGCCAAATACCTGAAAGCGGTAAAAGAAGTAGTTGAAAAGCGATAAAATAGCCATGAAATCAAATGGAAATCGGAAATCGGAAGTCAGAAGTCAGAAGTCAGAAATTAAAAATGAATCCGTACAGAATTATCGGGCCTTTATATTCAGGCTTTACTGAGCCGCCGATTTCTGATTTCCGATTTCCGATTTCACCCCTCACAGCTCAAACCTTTTTATACCCATGAAACATTTGCCCGGAAATAAAATCCTGAAACCGGCTTTGCTGTCGGTTTTAACCTGCGTGGCCACTTTTGGCAGCAGCGAAGCGCAGAAATTTACGCTGCCAGTATTCCCCGATACACAAACGGAGGTCACCGCTAACCATGAAATGTTCTACAGTCGCATCCAATGGCTTGTCGACAAAAAGGATTCGCTTCATATGCCAATGCTCCTACATGTGGGAGACGTGGTAAACTTCGACAATTACGGCCAATGGGAAGTGGCAAGCCGGGGTTTTGACGTGCTGGACCAACACCACATCCCCTATGCAATCGCATTGGGCAACCACGACACCGAAGCCGTGGGCTTCCTGAGCGGAAGCGCTGCGCCTGGCAATGTCAACCAGAACCTGCGGAAGACCTATAAGTTCAATTCTTATTTCCCTGTAAGCCGCTTTACTCACCAACGAGGCCGGTATGAGGACGGAAAAAGCGACAACGCCTATTACACTTTCCGGGTCGGCGATACCAACTGGCTGGTCATGGTACTGGAATTTTGCCCGCGTATGGGTCCCATTAACTGGGCAAACGACATCATCAGAGAATATTTTAACTACAACGTCATCATACTTACACACTATCACCTGACACCCAAAGGAGAAATCGCTGACCGGAATGCGGGTTATGGCGACTTCAGCCCGCAGGTTGTCTTCAGTCAGCTTGTCAAAAAGCATTCGAACATCAGGTTTGTGCTCAGCGGACACGTGATGAGCTCGGCTTTGAAGGTCGACGAGGGGGAAGCGGGGAATAAAGTGTACCAGATCCTTCAGAATTACCAGAATGACGACATGGGCGGCGGTTATATCCGCCTGCTCGACTTTGATGTCGACAAAGGCACCGTGGGAGTTTCGATGTACTCCCCTTATTATCGGAAAACCAAAACCGACAGCTCGAAGTTTGTGTTGGAAGGCGTGGATTTTATAAAACAGAGTGAAGAGCGGGCGCAGAAAAAACCATAAAATTTCCGTATAAAATAGCCATGAGCTTTGAGGTATTAGCTACAAGCGGCGCACAAACGGCTGATGGATTTTTTATACAGATGAAATCAAATGGAAATTGGAAATCGGAAGTCAGAAATCAGAAATCAGAAATCAGAAATGAATCCGTACAGAATTATCGGGCCTTTATATTCAGGCTTTACTGAGCCGCCGATTTCCGATTTCTTTCCCTCACTGCGGTCCGCCGCTGCGGCTCAAACCTTTTTATTCACATGAAACCCTTATCAAAATCTTCTGTTTTCATTTTCATGGCGGTCGCGCTCTTCTTTTTGCTGCCGGCAGGATCGCTTGCGCAGGAAATGCGCGTAATGAGCTACAACATCAGGTATAAAAACACAATCGACAGCATAAACGGGTGGGAATACCGCAAGGAAAACGTAGCGGCGTCGATACGGTATCACGGGGCAGACGTGGCCGGCGTGCAGGAAGCCCAGCCCGACCAGATAGCCGATCTCGAAAAGCTCCTCCCCGAGTTCGCCTGGTACGGCGTGCCGAGGGTAGAAGGCAAAAGCGGGGAATATACGGCGATCTTTTACAGGAAAGGCCGTTTTACCCTCGAAGAATCCGGTACCTTCTGGATGTCGGAAACACCTGATGTGAAGGAAAGCAAAAGCTGGGATGCGTTCTACCCCCGTACCGCTTCCTGGTGTAAGCTCAAAGACAAAGCCGCGAAAAAAACCTTTTTCTTCTTCAATACCCACCTGGACCATCGGGGCGAAATAGCCCGCCAAAAAAGTGCGGAGGTGGTCCTTTCACAGATCCGGCGATACGCCGGGCAACACGCGGTTATCCTGACCGGCGATTTCAACGCCGTCCCGGAATCGGTCACCTACGGGAATGTAACCAAAGACGGCCTGCTGGAGGACGCCCTCGGGCTTTCTGAAACGGCTCACTACGGCCCGGTAAGAACTTCCAGCGGCTTCTTTGTCAGGAAGGAGCCGCTCCGGGCAAAAATCGATTACATCTTTGTGAACGGCAAAGTCCGGGTACTGCAGCATGCCACCATTACCGACCAGCAGGAAGGACGATATTATTCCGACCATCTCCCGGTTATCGCCGTCGTGGAAATACGCAAGTGAGAAACCGGCGGTGAACCATGTAGACCTTTTTCCTGACTGAGAGGAGTTCCGGTTATTGTGGCTATAAAACTGAGCCGGCAGTGGGAACCGAATACCGGACGAAGGTTTTGTCCTGGTAATAAGCCGACAGTTTGCCTTCACTATCCATGAACATACTTTTCACAAGACTCCGACCCGGTAGAGGCAAGTAAAAGCTTCCCAGGTACCGGCCGGTTTCAATCTCATATATGTCAACAGGTATGTTTTTCAGATAGGCTTCACGCGTTTCACTGTCTGACCGTAGATTCGAGCAAATGTATAGTTTCCCTTCAAAAACGCAGCTGGTTTGATGAACAGTTAGTGGTGCTGTTCCGGGCAGCTGCCCTGGCAATCCGGCCATTTTTTCAATGGTGTCAAATACCTGTAAGCGCCCCGAATTTTTATTAAAAACCATGAATTTGTTTTGATAATAAAACACATACGCGACCAGGCCGGTCTGGTTATACCGTAATGCTCCGTCCGACTTTAAGGCGCCTTTTTGAATGCTATCGCCAGGTGTTAAAAACGAATAGATCATGGTATCCGGCTGTATGGTCACACTTACAAAGCTCAAATCTCTCCTATCAGGCTGAAATGCACGTAGGAAATATGTGCCCGAAGACGCGGGTACGCCATAAATAAAGCCCGGTAAGTCTAACGGAGTGTAACTTGATTTCCCCGAGGTTATGTCAATTACGGCAACCGCAGGAATTTGGCCAGAAAAAACATAGAGCGTGGAGCCACTCAGCCAAGCCGAAAAATTCTTGCCGGTCCCTGCCACGAAAGCAGCGTCCAGGTTGAACTCCAACTGTTCCGGATTAAAACTATCCAGGTTAGTCCTGATGAAACGGTTTGGTGAAGCGGTAGTAAAGTAAACCCATTTCCCCGTTACACCGGCTATACTTCTCAAATCCGCTGCAGCCAAAGACCGTTGCCCAAGTACTATCGTTTTTCCTGGCAAAAAAATCCTTTTGAAACCGTTTGACTTGAAATTCAGGCGGTCCGAGGTAACGACAAGGACTGCTACAATAAAAATGCCGGAAATAACCAAAAGAGCCAGTTTCATTGCGCGCAATATTTATAGCTGCCGCGACCGGTTCGGAGTCGCAGCAGCTTCTTTAAAATCAGAATTTAATTTGCGGGCCGTCCCACTTAATTACCTCGGGGGCGCCTTGCGCATTCTGCTCCAGGGCGCACTCACGGTCACTGCCCGGACACCTTGTCTCTGTGTCGGTTTTGTTCGCCGTCGTGCCGTAAAAATCATTTTGATCATCAGTAATCAGATACATCGGCTCGACCGAAGATGCAGTAACTACGCCATTGCTTTTAAAAGCCGACGCATTAAGACCAAAAGCAGTTGCTACTGCCAACGCTGCTAAAAGAATACGAAATGTTTTCATGATAAATATTTATTTTAATTGAATGGATAAATTTTCTGCTTGGTAGCGACAACGGCAGCTACCGGGGGTGCCCGGGGGATTCTCATAGCATTAAAAGTTTGGTTAAACGTTAATTCAGGAAATTACGCTTGGATTTTGCCGCTGAGACAAACCGCTGCCAGAATTGAAAGGGCTAATACAATGGCATTGAACCACAAGTGTTCTGTCCAGTCAAGATACTTCGTGACACCTCCGCAGCTACAGTCCAGGTGATAACTATACTTCAGCATTGCATAGATATAAGCGGTAAAAACGCTCATCAGAAATACCGATGCGTACAGGCCGGCCAACCTGGTCTTGCCGAATACCAGCAACATTGCAGTTACCACTTCACCCACGGGAACCAATATTCCCAACGCGTGTGCATAGGCTCCTATCAACGGCGATCTTTCCATTTGAGCAGTGAAGGTTTTAAGGCCGGCAAGCTTATCAATTCCCGTGTGCAGAAACAACAGGATCAATATCCATGTAGTTACTTCAGGCACCATACCAAGCCACCTCCTGCTTGCAGGTGACGTGGCTGATATGAATTTGTTTACCCCCGGATTTTTCATAACGGATAACTATATAGGTAAATCGAGACAATAGAATTTCACCGCCCGAACTGTCAAATCTTCCGGCAAGGCCATAAGCCCTTTGAGCCGTGACAGTCTGATCTGCCACGGGCTCAGGTCATCAAACCAATACCACCGTGGCCGTACAGGTAGTGCCGCTGGTTGTGATCGCGGTTCGGCCTTTCAACGAAAAATCAACTGGTTTGTCCAATCGGGCCAGCGTACGTTTCTTTAAAAAAGTGCTCCTTTTTGCAGTTACTTTTCCCATAATTGTTCCTGTTTTAGTAAAACATTTTAAAGCTGTTAGTCAAAACAACGGCAGCCCGAATTGATATAAAAATTTTTGATACGAATGCGGTATTTTTTGATACGAAAGCCGGAAACGACCCCGTACAAAACTCCCGGAAAATAAAAAAGGCAAGTGATGTGATCCCGGCTAATGCTCGACCCGATAACGATTCAGCGGCAGAGAAAGGCGGACGGAAAATACGCGGTCGTCTTGGCGGATTTCAAACAAATGGTCGCCGGGAAATTTCAGTTCCAGGGTTCGTTTCACAGTATTTAACCCCATACCCGAATCTTCTTTCACGCCCCGGGCGGGCGTTTGCGGGATACTATTACTTACCTTAAAATTCAGCCGGTTGCCGGACACCTGAAAGTCAATGTCCACAAAAGACGGTAGATACGTAGCATGAACACTATGCTTAAAAGCATTTTCTACCAACGTCAATAACATCAGTGTCGGAACAGAATGCTCAGCCTTTGCTCCTTCGGGAAAATGACTGAAGGAGATCTCAGAACGGAGCTCTGTACGCATCGCTTCCAGTTCAACGTACTGTTGTACATAATAATACTCTTTCCTGAACTGGATAAAATCTTTATCTGCCTCGTACAATGTAAAACGGATCAGGTCAGCTGCCTGCTGAATGTACGCGGAAGGAGCCGGATAGGGGCCTAACTCTGAGGCTGCCGAATTGAGCACATTAAATATAAAATGGGGCGTTAGGCTGGACCGAACTGCCTTCAGCTCGGCCCTTACCCTTTCCTCCCGCCACCGGAGCTGCTCGACCGCCTGCGCAAAACCGTACTTCGTCAGCTTGATCCCTACCGGCAGGATCAATAGCTGAAGATCAATAGCATCATAAATAAAAACCGACCAGTCCTTTCCCCTTTTTTCATTCCAGGGCTTAAGGTATTGCGCGCCGATCTGCTGAAATATAGGCGGCAATTTTTCCAGCCCGATTATCAGCTCATAACCTTTGTAAAGAACTATCGTTGCCAGATGCATAGCCAACAGGGCCACTATTATCAACCCTGCCGCAAGAGCAACGCCGCCCGCTACGACCCCAACCTTTTTATAGAAGTAAATTAAACCGTAATACAGGGGAATGTAACGCAAGTAATAAGCCACATAAGCCCACACAGCCTGTCGGCTGGCCAGATGTTCGGTGAAAGCAGGTACAAAGAAAAGTAAATGGCTGCTCAAAAAACAACCCCAGAACAGGATGTGAACGAATAACCTGTGCCGCGGTCCCTTCGGGAAAAGAAGCCAGCGAAAACTGTTCAGGTTATTTTTCAGCTTTTTCAACTTTTTCATCCCTACTCCCGTGTCAGTAATTTGACGATAATGTCTCTTCTCTGGCTGTCTGATATCTGGTATTTTTCACCCCCTTCCATAGTTACCATATTGCCTTCAATCGTCTTGACCTGGTGCCGGTTAATGATAAAGGACCGATGAATACGGATAAAATCAGATCCCGGCAAACGCTGTTCCATTCTTCCAATATTTTCCCTTACCAACAGCATTCCCGAAGCTTGCGTCATATAGATCTTTATATAGTCTTTCAATGCTTCCACGGCCAGGATTTTCCAATGGGGTATCCGGTGAAACTTACCGTTTGATCGCACCCAGATAAAACCCTGGCTTTGAAGATTGTCATTGTACGCACCACTGCGGCTTCCGGTGGTCGCGTGCTGACCGGATTCCATATTCGGCGCCTCTAACGCCAAAAAATCCTGAGGATATCTGATTGTGATTTTTAAAACGGTTTTTAGAAATCGTTCCCTTGAGACTGGTTTTAACAAGAAGCCGGCCACCTCATATTCGAAAGCCTCTAACGCATACTCCCTAAACGCAGTAACCAGTATTATATGCGGTCTGGGTAAAGGCATTGCCTTCAATAAATCAAGCCCGGACAATCCGGGCATTTCCACATCAAGAAAAATGATGTCCGGCATTTTGACCACAACCATTTCTATTGCCTGTTCAGCGTCCGAACAACATCCGACCAAATCAAGCCATGAAGTCTCAGCTATAAAACCGGATAATACATGCTGTGCTCTTAGCTCATCGTCAACGACAAGACACCGAAAAGACGGGGTAGATTCCTTTTTCATATTCTCCACTTTTACAAACAAACAATGAGAAGAGGAACGGAAGCAGCCTCAGGACCTATCAGTTTAAAAATACAATATCGAAATGTTATTTACAAAGCAGAATATCCTTCTGTCAATTGACGGGCTTTACAAACTGTTTTTGAAGAGATCGGTAGTATTTTTTCAAGTAATAGTAAAGTATCATTTCCTGCATCCTGGACTGGGATAACAACAGCCGGTTAAAAAACATATGTACATAAGATGCCACTTCTGTAAGCCTGATATCCCCTTGCTTTTTTAGTTTCTTTTTTAACGCTCTTGAACGGAATTTAAAAATTTGCTCCCAACCGCTTGCCGCCTCAGCCAGGCATGCTTCTATAAGCTTTCTATCCCGGCGGTATTTCACATCCAGCTGTATTTTTAGGGTATTTTCTCCTTTCAGCTCTAAAAAAAGCGATTCAAAGCCCGCCTCTGCAAGGTTGAGCCGGGCGGGTAAATTCAAACCAAAATCCTTCATCAACCGGTCAGCTCCTGTAAGCCCCGCTAACCATCGATCCTCTTCGGTGTCCAACTGTTTCAATAAACTGGTTACAGTCACACTATCCGTATGAAAAATGGATTCCGTTAACCCGTAATCCAACCCCGAATACCGCTCCAGTTCCCGACGGTAAGTATCGTATTGGACTTTCTGTATCCGCCCGGCGGCTAAAAGGCTGTTCAGCTCATTGCTTAGCAAACAACCATTAGCTCCCTTGTATCGTATTCTGAGGTGCGGATCCGGGTCAGCGTAACGTATGAAAAACCACATATCAATTTTCCCATTCCGGACCATATCCGTCAGCAGGGGCCCGAAAAATTCAGTCAACAACACGTCCGCGGTACGGGGCCCGCAATAGATTTTAAGATAAATCCATTCACTACAAGGCAGGAATTCACGACGTTCATTATTACGGGCGTCTAAATCGGCTCTTTCATGGTCTTTCCCCGGTTGCGGGGTCTGCAGGAATGAAAGCACGACTTCGTGACACCACCCATCTAAAAGGCCGGTCATACCATCGGCAAACTCTACTAACTTGATTTTGCCCTTCTCCAGGTGCGCGCGTAACTCTTCTACTGACCAGCAGGACTCACTGTCTATCAAAAACTCCCGATCCGAATCGACAATCTGAACGAACCGCGGAATATTAAGTCGCCTGCGGGTTTCTTCCCATTCAGCCCGAAAATCTCCCGGAGGATCGAATAGTGAAGGGAAACGTTCCTTTTCTATTCGCCAACGCGCCCTTGAGAGCATCCAATGACCGTACTGCACACGGGGTAAAAAGGTCCGCGACTCAAGGTGACCCCATTGCCACAGGTAGGCGGCGCCCTGACCGGCTACATCACACAAAAAGCGATAGATAGGAAGGCCGGTGGAAAAGTTATGGGCTGATGTTAACCTGGGAACTACCCGCTTCCCGAGTCGTTTACTATGGAGAATAACTTCATCTCCTTCCACAGAGACCATCAAGTCGGAGGCATGAATCCTTTTTTCAAACGGCAGGTTGCTCGCTGCCAGATAGACGATTTCGTGCCCGGTCAAATGCGGGCGCTGGAGGATATTACCCAGGCGGGGTTCGGGCAAATGCGCAATTTCTGCGTAAATCCGGTCGCTATGCCGCCTTTGCTGCTCCTCCGCAGCATTCTGTACGTAGCCGGCCAGCGCCGGGTCTGCGTCACAAAACCTGCCTGATAACTCAAGTCCGGACACCCCGCCTCCAGACCTCCCCAGGAAAAGAAAATTGCCCTTATCAAGATCGCGCGCAGAAGCAGTCAAAATACTGCCAAGCCAATACAAGCCGTCTCCCGTCGGATTGCCGGGAGCTCGCAATCCTCGCAAATCCTGGTCGCTTAGCAGAACAACGGTCCTGTTTTCCAGCATCGCCCGTTCAACAAGGTTTTCTTTAAGCATGCCTGCGGTGTCCTGAAGATACGGCTGTTTTGGGGACCGGCCGGGTAGTTCCAGGTCCTCCAAGAGCGGTAAATCCTCACAGTATCCGGGCCGGGCGTGCCCGTATCCAATACCGTCCGCGCTGTCCAGCGCCTCGAGCAGCGGTACCTGCCTGCTTTCAAACCGTTCCAAAAAAGCCTTTCTAAATCGGGCTAGTTCTTCATCCCGGTCAACTTTTAGTAGCGGTTGAACCCTTTCAAACTCCGCCGCCAGGACATCTACCCACTTTTTGTTCAAGGTAAACCTACCGTTATAAACCATATCCGCCTTAACGGCCGGACTCCCCTCAGGCCATTCCGTAACAACCGCAAGTATTCGGGCAAGCTGCTGGTATACCTCTAAAGGCTCCTCACAGGTGCGCAGCAGTCGGTCTATCCTGGTTACCAGCTGTTTTTCGGCACGCGCGCCTTTAAGCGCCATTATTCTCCGACAAACCCGATCAAACGCATCTTCACCGGTAACCGTATGTTCCAGCTCGCTTATCAATAACTGCGCCTCTACCATTTCCTTTACCATTCCTCTAGCCCCGCGCACCTGGCTTGACAGCCTTTTTATAAGCGCCGGAATTGTAATTTCTTCCCGAGCGAGCGCCAACGCCCGTTCGACCTGAGGAGAAAATTCTATGGACGTCAGTACATGGGCGAGCCCGTTTTTGGCCTGTTTCCGTTCAATGTACCGAAAGTGTCCCGGCCTGAGTTCCAGGCTTGTATTCAAGCCGTACAACAATTGATTTTTAACACCTGGCCGTGTCTCCAACCATCGTATAAGCATTTCAAGCGCACTTCTATCCAGGCGCAGGGCCCGCCGGAACGGTTCTCCAGACGAAGAAAATACCATCCCACTCTGTGCGGATACTTGCCCGGTTGCAATGCCGGCAAACAGGCCGTACGGTGTTGCCCGGGTACAGAGACGAACCAGGTAGCGGTACAAAGTCCGCACTACTTTCTGTGTTGCCTTTTCACCAGGCCTGCCCACTTTGACTTCGTTCAGAGCGGCAAAAAGGCCTGGTGATGCTGCCAACACGGCTTCCGATAACAGCGCCTGCGAAAACAAGTCTATTAGTGAAGCCGGGGTAGATTGCCTGTGAAATTCCAGAAGTATTTCTACCGGCAATAAGGGTCTCCGGAGTATGAAAAAATCTTGGACAAGAACGGACATAATTGAATCGATAAGGCTAAAAAATTCCAGCCGGCAATCTTCCATATTCTTTCCGGATGCGAACAATTTTATATACCAACACCTTTAAAAGTATACCAATTGCCTTCAAACCGATACGAAGGCGGTTTGAAGGCAAATAATGTCGCATTGGTATCAAAATTTATGAGGGCATCTCTCAGGAAAACACTGCGTTTCGGGCCTCTCAGGTTTCTTTTTCTAAAGGGATATTTTTCTTTATTAATCCCAAAAACTAAAAAAGTCCCGTTAAAATATTGCTCCGTAGTTTAGCCTCTTCCAGTCCTTACTTCACATTTCATCCGAAAAAAAAGACAGCCGGAAGCAGACTGTCTGCTCTAAACATAACAACCAAAAAACAAACAATTAATGGTTATGATACTATACAATTAAAATGCGTCATCAAAAATAGCGCAGATCCGGGGAACCCTTTCTTTAAAGAGAAGTTTATCGTTACTAAGACATTGCTAAGTCTGTAGGTCTTTAGATGTCTTATTAGATTAGTACCGGATAAAATGTCATATTGCCTGACAATCCCTGAGGTCACATCCACCTGGACCACCATCACTGCATGGAGATCGTGGCATTAAAGGGAAAAGCCGCGGTGCTCGAGGAGCTCGCCCGGAAATTAACGGCCGTCAAAGGAGTAGAGCATGCCCAATTGTGTGTCACGAAAGGAATTTAGCCCAAGCCGGAAGCTACCGGATCACTTGACAATTCCGGTGACGGGCAAAAAATCCCGGCCGCCCACACCTATTGTCCGATCCACTATTTTTGTCATTTGAAACACTCGTATGTCAAGATCCGGTAAAAATCATCATCCGAACAGCAGGCATAATCAGCCATATGATTTTAAGAAGCTGGTAGCGGTGGTACCTGAATTGAAGCCGTTACTGGTAAAGAACCCGGCAGGTCAAACTACTATTTTGTTTCACGACGCCAACGCGGTCAGGTTGCTCAATAAAGCGTTGCTGCTATCAGAATATGCCATTACGTATTGGGATATACCGGCCGGACAGCTTTGCCCTCCGATCCCCGGCAGAGCAGACTATGTTCACTACCTCGCCGACCTGATCGCCGCGGACGGAGCAACAAAAGATAAAAATATTCTGGACGTCGGAGTGGGATGTAGCCTGATCTACCCCATCCTCGGCGCCGCTATCTACGGCTGGTCCTTCGTGGGAAGCGATGTAGCGGATGAAGCGTTGACCAATGCCCGGAAAATTGTGGAACAGAACGCGCTTTTGCGTTCCCGCGTTACACTGCGCTTGCAAAGAGACCAATCGCTGGTCCTAAAGAATATCATTCAGACCACGGATTATTTTGACGCAGTTATGTGCAATCCGCCGTTTTTCAAATCAAAGGAAGAAGCTAACGCACAGTCTAACCGGAAGCTGGTAAATCTCGGCCTCCAAAACGGGAAGGGGCAACGCAATTTCGGCGGCCGGAGTAACGAACTATGGTACCCCGGCGGAGAACTTCGGTTTGTGTCGACGATGATCAAAGAAAGCACACTTTTTAAAGAGCAGGTGGGCTGGTTTACCTCGCTGATCTCCAACAAGGACAATCTCCACCCCCTGCAGAAACTTCTGAAAAAAAACGCCGCCGAAGAGATCGAAGTCGTAAAAATGCAGCAAGGGAACAAGCAAAGCCGGTTTCTGGCATGGAAGTTTGCTTGAGTATTTCGACTCAACCCGATAACTCCTGCATGAACGCAACGCGCTTTGGTAGTCTTTTGAAGCCATTTAATTCTCTCAAATACGCACAAAAAGGCGCTAACTATTCTCCCTGGGCCGAAAATGACGGCACCCGAATGCTACAAACGCATCCGTACCGTCATTTTCGGCTTAGAAATACCGGTTAAATTTTATCTTTATTGTTTAACCGCGCGAATGTCGAAGCCCTTGAACTCAAAACTGACGTCAAACGTCCCGGGAACTTCCCAACCGATGTTCATCCCGGAAATGGCCAGATCAGCGTCCGCCGATTGTGTCAGATAACCTCTTGCCCGCGCCAGTGTAAGCGCCTTGCGAATTTCGGGATACAAGTCTTTGTGAATTGTCTTCCATTCCCTGTCGTGAAAGCTTCCATTCATAAAATCACGACTCGCGAGGCTATAGATAAACTTTCCTGTGGCATCGTCTTTTCCGACATCTTTTGCAGCGTAAACTTCTGATTCCCGGAACCGGTAGTCGTAGAAAGGCACGCCAAACCACAGGTAGTCCCGGTAACCCGCTGAATTCGGATTAAGGTCCTGGACAACCAGAAACAGCTGAAACTGCGCCGCATGAAGTCCCTGGTTAAATTCTTCGGCTTTCATCTTCATTTCACCCGCCACAAGCCTGCCGGAGAATTCGAGCCACAGGTTTTTCAGCTCGGCAAACCTTACCTTCTCCGGGAACGACTGCTCAAGCAATAAGTGCGGCCATCCCTGACCGGGTTTTCTCGGTGCGCTGTACTCCGCGCTCGCTTCTACTTCCAACCGTACCAGGCAATCTTTTTCGAGTCTCTGAAAGGATATCATCTTGCCCCTGTCCCGGTAGATGCTGACACCCTCCGTCTGCTTCAGCCGGTCCTGCGACAAGGGGTATTTACTTTCCCATTCTGCCAGCGACCACAACGGTGCGCCGGACTGCTTTTTGAACGGGTATAAAGATTTTCCCGTCGCGACATTTACGCTATTTGTCCCTTTCAACGACACCCCTCCGGCAAACCCGCGATCTGCGATAAGGGAGAGGGTATCTGCCTTCTGGCCATGCGCGCTTCCTGCCAAAAGAACAAACAAATACAAACACTGGAGGATAAGTATAATTGGTTTCATTGGAATGATTGCGATGGGTTGTTTGTGATGTAAACGGGGTACCCGGAGACGCCTAAACGCCGCTCCGGGTACCCGCCGTAACTACAGTAACTCTACCGAAACATTGTCGAACCAGATATTCACCGGATTTGACAATCCAAAAAAATAGAACCCCGGGACGCCACCCGAATACGGGTTTTCATCCGTTACGGTACGGTCCATAATTTGGGTATTTGACGCAAGATTGGTCACCTTAAAGAGAAACTGGCCGGGAATGGAAGAAGAAATTTCGATTCTGAGCGGTACGCCTGCCTGAAACTCCGGGATTCCTTCACTAAACACCACCCTTGCCCAGTCATTCAACCCCGCCGGTCCCGTTTTCAGGAACTGCACGAGCCCGCCGTTCATCCGGAGCAGGTAAAATCGCTTTCTGTCTTCCTGGGCATTAAAAACAACTCCGGAGAACGACCCTTCCGATCCGTGCGTATCGACTGTCATCTTAAAGAAATTTCCATCGCCGGCTACCAGATCAAGTCCTTCCGGTTCAAAAAACATCAGGGATTCGATGCCACCTTCTTTGGCCGTTACTTTGCCGTCCGCAAGCGCAAAACGTCCCTGGGTGATTCTCCACTCCGGGCCAAACGGTCCGGGCGTAACCGACGGGCCGGCAGGACCGAATCCCTGCCTTTCAAAAAGATCTTCAAACTTCCTGATCCGGACGAGCGAAAGAATCCTCCGGTTGGAGATTTTACCATTGCTCCTCACCGAAATCCCTACCTGTTTGAGGTCAAGTTCCGGTATCTTAACCTGTATTTCTGACTCCGAAGCCGATTCTATCGGCACTACGGTCTGGTTGAATTTCACTTCGTTTTTACCAATATCGGGCGAAAAGTTCGTTCCCCTGATCGTCAGGATACTCCCGGGCATCGCGTTAGCGGGTGTAAATTCGAGTATCCGCGGGATCGGCGCCGTGTTCACAGGCAAGCCCGTTTCTTCCCGGTCGCAACCTGTCATCAGCAATACAACGAGTGCCAGGACCCGCTTGCAATATTTTATTATTGTGCTCATTTTGTTCGGGTTAAAAGCTAAAACTACCATCCGGGATTCTGTTCCCACAGCGGCATCAGGATCAACTCACTCAACGGAATCGGGATAATGAGGTGGTTATCCGTCCAAGACTTTCTTCTTCCGGCAATCATTCTCTTTCCTGAAAATGAATTCCCGTTTTTTGTCCATTCTATTCCGGTCGTGAGCTTATCCGTTTTGTCGAGAATTTTCCACCGCCTCACATCCCAGATGCGGTGTTCTTCAAAAGCCAGCTCGACCTGCCGCTCCCGGCGGATCCGTTCGCGCATTTCGTCCTTGGACAAGCCCGGTTTAAGACCGGGCATTTCCACCCGAGCCCTTACCGTGTTCACCGCATTGTAAACTTCCTGGGTCGGACCAAACGCCTCGTTGGCCGCTTCTGCATAGTTGAGATAAATCTCGCCCAGACGGTACTTTTTAAACAGTGCCGTACCGGAGTTCGGGTCCAGTTGCTTGGGATTGCGGAATTTTCTCAGGTAGTAGCCATTCCGGGTACGCTGCATCAGGTTTGAAATGCCGTCGGCCCCGCCGAGGTAGGACTGAATATAATACGGCTTCCCGTTTACCTCTCCGTAGTAGGCATTGTTGTACCAGACTGTGGCATAAAACCGTGGATCACGGTTTACATAAGGATTCGCTTCGCTATAGCCGGAAGCGGCGTTGATGATCGGGCGCATGTGGTCTTCATCGGCGTAGCCCAGGATAGCCGGTTCTCCGTTTTTCATGTCATATGCATCAACCAGCTCCTGCGAAGGGCTACAACCTGCTTTGTCGCCGCCCAGTGTGGGAATTGCATGCATTCTGAACATCAGGTGGCTGAATTCATAGGACCGGTAGGGCTTAATTTCGTAGATGGTTTCTTTATCAGACGGATTGGCGTTCAAATCGGACCGTGAGTAAAAATAGGCTTCATAGTCGGGGTGCAGCGCGAAACCCGCGTCCGACAACTGCTCCAGGCTCAGGCGCGATGCTTCTGCGGCCGTCTGCCACCGGGTTTGGTCGCCACCGGTATTCCACAGGGGGCTCGCGCCGAACAGCGTCGCCTGCGATCGAACGGAATGTGCCACCGCTTTCGTAAATCTCCCCCGCTCGGGCTCTGCGGTAATCCGGTAAGGAAAATAAGGTTCGGCAATCGCTTCTTCGCAGTTTTTACTGATAAAATCCACGCACTCCCAAAAAGACTGGCGCCGGAGTTCCTCGAACTTATAGGTATCGGTAAAGGCCTGGTCTACCACCGGCATGCCGCCGTACATCTTGATCAGTTCCAGGTAAAAGAAAGCGCGCAGCGTTTTGGCTTCCGCAATGAGCCGCGATTTCATCTGCGGATTGGCAAAAACCGTTTTTCCTATATTGGCCAGAAAAATGTTTGTTTGCCTGATTCCGGCCCAGCTTTTCCTGTAGTAATGCCCGTTGGCCTCCGTACTGTTCGCCCCTACCGATGCGTATATATCCATCGGGTTCCAGTTGGGTCTTAGCTCACCGTTGTACCACCTTGAAGGCGCTCTGCCCATATCCTGCGGAAAATCATTGTCGTGTGCTTCGTCCGAATAGCCAGCGAGCATCGTCCAGTAATCGTACGCAGTGCCGTAGTGATTCAGATTGTCATAAACGCTGTTGAGATATTCGCCTGCCATCATTTCATCGTTAAAGACTTCTTCAAGCGTAAGGCGGCCGTCAGGCATAATATCAAGCGGATCCTTGCCGCAACCGCTCAAAATCAGAACAGCGAAGGCCAGTATAGATCGGATGAACGTTTTCATATAGTTATAAATCAGAAGGTTATATTAACACCGGCATTAAAAACACGGTAAACAGGGTAGCTGAGCGAATTGCTTACTTCCGGATCGAAGTCTTTTGTCCGCATTTTGTCCCAGGTGATCAGATTGAAGCCGTTAAGGTAGACCCTCACATCCTTGGCGCCGATTTTTGAAACCAGGCCAACCGGCAGGCGATACCCGATTTCGGCATTTTTCAGCCGAACAAAACTGCGGTTTTCGATGAAAAATGAGTTAAAGTCCTGCTCGCTTACCGAACCGCCTGTACTAAGGCGCGGATACAATATTTCCTCGCCGGCAGCAGCCCGCTCCGGCGTCCAGGCTTTCAGATGGCGCTCACGGAAATCGAAATGGCTCATTGTACCAAATGCAGACAGGGGTGCCGATACATTGAAGACGCCCTGGAACAGAACAGACAGGTCAAAATTCCGGTAAGTGACATTAAAAGCGCTGCCGTGGGTATACTCCGGAATACCCGAAAAGCCGATCGGAACCTGGTCGCGCTCATCGATGAGACCGTCTTTGTTGACGTCGGCGTACTTAAGGTCGCCCGGGCGTGCGGTGTAACCTACGTAAGTCAACCCTTCTTTCGATATTTCATCATAGCTTTCGTAGTATCCGTCGCGCAACTGATAACCGAATACTTGTCCGAGACGATAGCCCGTCTGACGGTACCGATAGGCATAGTCGGCCGGATACTGAAGCTCATCCGCGAAAACGACTTTGTTTCTGGCGTAGTTGAAATTGAGCTTCGCCAGGACCGACCAATCCCGGCTCAGCCTTCGCTGGTAGTTCAGTTCCACCTCGTACCCCTTGTTTTCGACGATTCCCATATTCACGGGTGAAAGTCTTGAAGCGGGGATACCGAATACAATGGGGATCGACTGCCGGTTGATCAGGATATTGTTGCGTCGCTCGCTGAAAACATCTACCGTCAGGTTGAGGTGTTGAAACAACCCGAGCTCAAGCCCGAAATTGGCCTTTTTCGCCACCTCCCACTGGATAAGCGGGTTCCCGATATAGTTTTCATTAATTTTTCCGCCCCGGCCCAGCGAGTAACTGAACCCTCCGCCCGTTGCACGTTGTATGTCGTCGAGATACAGAAAACGGCGCCCGCCAAGCCTGTCGCTGCCCACCCGGCCATAAGAAGCCCTGAGTTTCAACATCGAGATCACGGGATTGCTGGCAAGGAAAGGTTCGTTACTGAGTACCCACCCGCCCGAAATTGTCGGGAAAAACCCGTACCGGCGTCCTTTGGCAAACTGTTCGGAACCATTATAGCCGGCGTTGAATTCCACAAAATATTTGTTGTCGAAAGCATAGGATCCCCTGAAGGCAAGTCCACGCAGGTTGTAGGGAAGCCGGTCGTTGGGCAGTACGCGGTTTTCCTGCTGGGCGAGCAGCATCCCGGTGAACGCATGTCGGTCCTGGAAGACCCTGTGGTAATCGGCGGAGAACTGGAAGTTAAAGAATGACTGGAAATTCGAACCGCTGGAAATACTCAGCGGCGTATTTTCCGCTTCCAGCAGAATCCGGGTATACTGGACGCTGTCCATTCCCATGTGATTGGGCGTATTCGGATCTATTACCTGTAACCATCGCTGATAGCTTCTTCCGGCCGACAGGTTGTAAATGGTGCGGGTGTCAAAAGAAACCATAAATTTTGCGGACAAACCTTCCGTCAAAGCTTTCAGATCCTGTTTCAGGCCCCACGAGGCGGTAATATTGTTCCGTGTCTCCTGTTGATAGCCTGTCCGGTTGATCAGCGCCCAGGGCGACTCATTGTAATTGCCTGGTCCCACAAGCACCTCGCCTGACGGCGTAAGCGGCCCGGGCAATACGACGGGAAAATAGCTGTAGGTACGACGGAAGATTTCGCCGCTACTCACATTGGGGGAATTCACCCGTTCGAAATAACCGGCAGCGTTCAGAAATGTGGTCAGGGTACCTGCAGTGTTTAGCTTCGCGTCAATATTGGAGCGGAAATTGTAGCGTTTCAAAAAAGATTCCGGATTATAACTGGTGACATCCGGGCTCACTTTCCATTGTCCGCCCTGGTCGAGAAAACCGACGTTCACGAAATACTGAACGAAATCGCCACCGCCCGACAGGTTGAGGTTATACCGCTTCTGAGCGACAAAATCTTTGAAAAGCATCTTTTGCCAGTTGTTGTTCGGATAGGCTTCCGGATATTCCTGGTACAGGAACCGGTCGAGCGCGTATTCCGAATACGGCGGCTGGTTGACGGGGTCGTCGGGGTCAATATTCGGGTTGTCATTGCGCCAGGCTTCATTTTTCAGTCGCGCCCAGTCATAGGACGTCAGTACAGTAGGTGAACGTGTAAAATCCTGTAAACCGAATTCATAGGTAAGTCCTATGGAGGGTTTCCCGCTCACCCCTCTTTTGGTGGTCACCAGGATCACCCCGTTTGCTCCTCTCACCCCAAAAAGCGCTGTGGAAGAGGCATCTTTCAGGATCGTTACGCTTTCGACCTCATTCGGGTCGATATACGTCATTTCCCGCTCAACTCCGTCGACCAGGATGATCGGAGCCGTACCATTTAGTGTTCCGGTTCCGCGGAGAAACAAAGCGGTATGATCGCGCCCGGGTTCACCGCTACGTTGCAGCGCAGTTAGTCCCGGAAGCCTTCCGGCGAGTGTCACGGCGAGGTTGGCCGCCGGACTTTGCTTGATTTCTTTTGTCTGGACCGACGCGATGGCGCCCGTGACCGTAATTTTACGCTGTGTTCCGAATGCCACGACGACCACCTCGTCGAGCGACTTTTCATCCACTTCCAGCGAAACGTCGAGACTTGTCCGATTGTTTATAGGGATTTCCTGGGTTTTATAGCCCACAAATGAGAACACCAGGACCCCCTCTCCGTTGTCGAGCTCCATTCGATAGTTACCGTCAAAGTCCGTGGTAATTCCCCGTTGTGTGCCTTTGAGCATAATGTTTACACCGGGGAGCCCCTCGCCTTTTTCATCTTTGACCCTTCCTTTTATGTCGTGCAGCACAACCGGAGCGGCTACCGGTGCGGGCGCCCGCCAATTGGCTTTGGGCTTCACCACGATGGCGCCGTCGACCACCCTGTACGTCAATGGCTGGTCGCGGAAGGTTGCCTCGAGAATCTGTTCCAAAGTGCCGTTCTCGATCTGAATAGTGACCGGACGGGCATTTCGGATTTGGTCATTACTGTACAAAAACTGGTAGCCGCTTTTCTTGTTCAGCATGACAAATACCGTTTCGATTGAAACGTCCCTGAGATTGAGGGAAAGCTTTTGGGACAAAGCGCTGGCGCTTACCTGCATGCAGGCGATAGTCAGTAGTAGAATACTTATTTTCATAAGCATTATCAGGTTGGCACAACCGGATAAATTCCCCGATCGAAATTTTAGAAATAGCCTTATTTGCATACTTTTGTATGGTTAGGATTTTCGCGATACGATGTTATTTGAAGGTCCTTTCTTACCGGCAACGGTGCAACGTTGCCGGTTTCCTGCTCCCTACTTCCTTCGGGCGACAGACGAGTTACTATCTTGCTTCTGTTATTTTTACTTTCCCGTTTTTAAGTTCAAAATGGTATTCACCGGTTTGCTCCAGCATTTTCAACACACTGGAAAGCGACTTATCTCTTGAAATGGAGCAGGTAAAATGCTTATCGCCCACTACCCCAGCTCTGTCGATCTCAACACCGTACCACCGCTCAAGTTTCCTAGCAATCTCCGATAACGGCCTGTTTCTAAAGTGGAAATAGCCGTTTTTCCAGGCAACGGCCTCGTCTACGTCTACATTTTTCACGGTAAGCCTGTCGTCTAAAACAGCCTGCTGACCTGGTCTGATCACCTTTGATAATTGCGGCCCGGTACTGACGCTTACACTTCCCTCCAAAAGCGTGGCTGCGGCCGGTTCATTGGGGTAGGCGAGCACATTGAAACGGGTACCGAGAACCTCTATTTCTCCCCTCCCCGTTTCTACCACAAAGCGCTTACGCCGACCATCTGTACTATACTGGCTTGCCACCTCGAAAAAAGCTTCGCCTTCCAATACCACCCTCCGCTCGTCATCTCCGAAGCGCACCGGAAATCGTAAAGAAGAAGCAGCGTTTAACCAGACCCGGCTACTGTCAGGCAGAACCAGGCGGAAATACCCGCCTGCTGGTGTTGTCAGGTTGTTATATGCGATCGGCCCAGACGCCGGCGTCGCCCCGGACAGGTAGCTTACCTGATCTTTTTCTTTTGTTAGTTTTATCCCGGCATCGGCCTGTACCGCTCCCTCCGGAAGCTCGTCGAGCACCAGCACCGATCCATCGCCAAGCGTTAGAAAAGCCTTTTCCTTTCCGGGCGCAACGTCGTGATCGGCGAGGACCGCAACAGTGTTTTGTTGTGTTTTCCTTTTCGTCTGTATAGGACGGTAAACTGTATAGGCCAGAATCAATAACACCGCGGAAGCCACCAGCCAGCGCCCGATCCGGAATAAACGTTTTGGCTCCTCCGGTACGAGACGGGCACGAACGCCTTCCCAGGCCGGGTCGACCTTGAGTTCTGAGAGTATATCAAGACTTTCCTCCCGTCTTTCTTCGATCCGGTGAAGGAAAGCTTCATGCGCCGGATCTTCTTCCAGCCAGCGTGCGAGCTCATCCTCGTCTGCTTCCGAAAGACTACCTTGCAGGTACCTGGCCAAAAGGCCCGCTTTTTTTATATTTTCGTCGTTCCAATCCATCCGGTTTTGCTTAGATAGTGTTAAGACACTTATCCTTCGCAAACGAATTAGTCAAACGAAAAAAAAACTTAATCGAGAAAGGGAGTGAGCAGCAGGAACATTTCAGGATCTAGATACTGCTTCAAAAACTTCACAGCCCGCTGTTTGTGTGATTTTACCGAATTAACGGTTATTCCCAGTTCAGTTGCAATTTCCTCGTTGCTTTTCCCTTCAAGATGCGTCATGCGGGCTATTTGCCGGCAAACCGGTGGTAGCATCGACATTGCCTTGTGCACGATAACCATCGTCTCCGCTTCGAGGAGATGCTCCAGAATAGTAGGTTCGGACGGCAGCACCAGTTGAATCTGCTGGTCCGCAAATCGCCTGGCAACCTCGCGATGCCGCACCGAATTCAGTGACGCATTCCGGATGGTCGTATAAATATAGCTCCTGACGGCCTGCAGATCCGCCGACACCGCCTCACGCTGGTCCCAGTACTTCACAAAGGCATCCTGAACAATATCTTCCGCCTCTATGCGACTATCAACCAGGCGCATGGCAAAAAACACCATTGCGTGGTAGTTTTCCCTGAACAACATTTCCAACTGCGCCCCGGTCACCATTGGCCTGACTTTAAATTAATCGAGGATACTATAAGCGCAGGCCTGCCCGGATTTACTCTTTCGGTGGGTTCCGTATGAAAAGGAACTAAAACCCTTTCAGATTAATATCATCAGAAGGTAAAATTTCCACCTTTTTCCGCATTTTTTTCTGAATAATTTTGAAGTGATGAACATCATCCGGAACCACCAATGAAATTGCAGTCCCTTTGGATTCGGCGCGACCGGTACGCCCGATCCTGTGCACGTAATCTTTCGGCGATCTGGGTAACTCGTAGTTGATTACTACGGGCAGAGACTGAATATCTATTCCTCTCGACATCAGATCGGTAGCGATCAGCACCCTGAGCTTGCCGGCTTTGAAACGGGCCAATGCTTCCATCCGCCCGCCCTGCGATTTCTGACTGTGAATCGCTGCGGCATCGATACCATTTTTTTGCAGTTTTATCGTGAGATTATCTGCAGTCCGCGTCGCCGATACGAACACCAGCACCTGCCTCAGATCCTGACTTTTGATGAGATAACGCAGAAAAGGTCCTTTGTTTTCAGGCGTCACTGCATAAGCCAGCTGATCAATCAGCTCCAGGTCTACTTCTTCCTCCCCTCCCATATCAAAAGTAATCGGCTGCTTCAAGACCAGTTTGTGAATTTCCCCGACTTTCTGATCCATAGTAGCGGAAAACAGCAGCGTCTGCCTGCTTTGCGGAAGAATTCTGAATATCTCCTTCATCTCTTCAGCAAATCCAAGGCTGAGCATTTTATCTGCCTCATCCAGTACAAGGATTTCTGTGGATTGGAGACCTACCGCATTTTGCGCAACGAGATCGAGCAGCCGCCCCGGCGTTGCCACGAGAACTTCCACGCCCACGAGCGCTTTCATCTGTGGGTTGATGGACACGCCACCAAATACCGCCAACGTTTTTACACGCCTTGAAAGCGCCTTGCCAAAAGTATGGAAAACGTCATTGATCTGAATGGCCAATTCCCGCGTGGGCGCCAGTATCAGCACCCTGATTTTTCTCCCTTTGCCCTGGCTTTCATGCTGCAGAAGCTCCAGGATGGGTAGCACAAAGCTGGCTGTTTTGCCTGAGCCCGTTTTGGCTATTCCCAATATATCTTTACCGCGCAGCAGCGCCGGAATCACTTTTTGCTGAATAGGGTACGGCGCCACATATCCTTCTTCCAGAATGGCTTTAAGCAGATTGGGCGATAAACCCAGAGAGGCAAACGACATATGGTATTTGTATTGGCATTTTAAACATCCCGCAAAGATACCGTTTATTTTAACGGTGCTACGCTTACAACGAAGGCTTGGGCAAAGTATAGGCGAACCGGTCATCCACGACCGGTAGCCGGTCCCGCTAATGCCAGCGACAGTAGAATTCCGAACAGAATTCCTTACCCGTTAAGTGAGCAAGCCCTGAAAAAATTGCACAATGAAACCATTCGTACTCACTTCAATCTGGATGTTCATCGCGGTATACGCTTACGGACAGTCCGCGGACACTCTGAATATAAAAGCACTGAAGTCCCGCTTTACCGGCTGGACGTTAACAGAAGTGGCTCCGGGTGGCCGGATCGACGCCATCCGGCAAACCGCGGACGGAATGGTAGTATGTGCGGGGCGTGGTATAAACAAAGGTAAGCTTTGGGTAAGCTACGACTATGGCGTCCGCTGGCAATTGCTTGCCCAGCCTGTGAACGTCGATATTACCTGCATCGCTGAAACTGGCAGGAAGGAGGAGTTCTACTTCCTCACCGGAACAGCCGAAGTATGGGGAACAGCCGACGGAGGCAAAAGCTGGCAGCGGCTGCACAGGCTGCTGCCTCAGAACCGTAACCGGCAACGCTACGCGGCCTCTTACGCGTTGATGTATACGAAAGACGGAACGTTGCTGGCTACAGATACCGATTCCGACGGCGGGCACATCTACCGGTCGACGGATAAAGGAAAGACCTGGACTGACGCCGGGGCCGTTTCACATGACGCATTGTACCGTTTCGAAAGAACCGGTAACGGCATCGTGGTCAACGGGTGGGAAGGGATCGTTTACAAAAGTACCGACGACGGCATTACCTGGAACCGGATACAGCAACTGGCCGACACCGCCCTGTTCGCTACGGAGTACCTCGGAATGAGCGTCATGCTTCAGGCCGATCAGGCCGGCACCGTTTACCGCAGTCCCAATCTCGGGTACGAATGGGACAGTGTCGCAACCCTGAACGGCGCCGCTGACGATTTTGTCAACATCGGGTACGGAGCCGCCTACTACGGGACCTATACCGGCGACAAAAACGTCTACCTGACTACCGACTACGGCCGTCGCTGGTACAATCTCGGCCCGTTGCCCTCCGTAGCCGGCGACTGGCTGGACCACGGCGTCAGGCTGGAAACTGCCGATTCGGTCATCACGCTGTCGGGTACCAACAAGGGCTATATTGTCAGGAATACGTTTTCAAAAACGGCGTTATCCGATTTCCTCGACTATTTCCACGGCGATTCCCGGCAGATCAGCCCGGAAAGAAATTTCCTTAACACTGACGCCATTGAGGGGCATCTTATTGACACCGACGCGCTCAATGAACCGGAAGACATCGTGATAAACAACGGCTTCGCTTATATCCCGTGCAGGGACGGGAACAATGTCGCCGTTATCGACTACCGGAATCCGTCCCAACCGGTTCTTGCCTGTAACCTCGGAGACAAGGATATCCTGGATGCCTTCAGCGTCGCTATATCGGGAGATTACCTGTATGTATTGTCCATGACCAATCACACAGTAAGTGTGTTCCGCGTAACCGATCCTTACCGACCGGTTAAAATAACCGCACTGACTGTAGGCGGAAAGGGCGGATATCTCCCCCATTACCGGTCGGATTATACCAGGCTGCGAAAAATAATAATTGCGGAGGGGTACGCCTACATTACGCACAGCTCGGAGAGCAAGGTATACATACTGGATATACGTGATCCGCAAAAGCCGAAAATTATCAGCAGCTTTCACACCGGAGACGGGGCCTTTGCTGCCCTGGTCCATAAAGACGTATTGTATCTTGCAGGTTACGGACCGGGATCCTCGGTGATTACGGTCGACATTTCGGATAAAATGAAGCCCGTAATCACCGCCCGCGTATACGATCCGGTCGAATTGAAAGGCACCTGTGCCCTGGCTATCCGCGACAACCGCCTGTATGTTACTGCCTACAACGCAGGAACAGTCTGGTCGCTGGATATTACCGACCCGTTAAACCCCGCTGTTATGGAAAAAATCCGGGATAAGGATATGCGGGGACCGGGACGAATTGCCTTTCACGGTGATCTGGGGTTTGTCCTTAATTCCATTAACAGTTCGGTTGCATTGCTGGATGTCGGGGAGGACAAGATGCGGTTGAAGGGATTTCTCCAACATCCCTTGTTAAAGAGGGTATACGGTATTGCCATCGACAACGACCGGCTATTACTGGCCGGAAGGGAAGCCAAAAGTTTCGTCGTCATTGATCTGAAAAAAATCACACAGTAGCGTACAGAGCCGTCATACATGGTGCGATTGCTGTCAGCACCCTTTAACAAAGCACTAACTCTCTTAAAAACAACAAGATACAACAAAATCATAACAGGATCTCCCGCTCCCCGTACCCAATCCATTTCAAGGGGCTTTTTCATAACAACAGGAGATCCTTCAGTTCCACTGCGTTCCATTCAGGATGGCCATCCGGAAGATGCACTACCATTGACAACAACAGGTTTGGAGCCACTCCAACCTCCGGGTCATCCCGACCGCAGCGGAGGGATCTCCCTCTCCCAGTACCCAATCCCTTTCAGAGGACTTTTTTATAGCACGAGGAGATCCTTCGACTCCGCTGCGCTCCGCTTCAGGATGACCGTCCGGCAGATGCGCTACCATTGACAACAACAGGTTTGGCGCCGCTCCAACCGGAGGGTCATCCCGACCGCAGTGGAGGGATCTCCCGCTCCCTGCACCAAATCCATTTCAGAGGGCTTTTTAGTACCAACAGGAGATCCTTCGACTCCGCTGCGCTCCGCTTCAGGATGACCGTCCGGCAGATGCGCTACCATTGACAACAACAGGTTTGGAGCCACTCCAACCTCCGGGTCATCCCGACCGCAGCGGAGGGATCTCCCTCTCCCCGTACCCAATCCCTTTCAGAGGGCTTTTTTCTTGCAACAGGAGATCCTTCGACTCCGCTGCGCTCCGCTTCAGGATGACCGTCCGGGCGTTAGCCTCCGGCTACTATTGACTTCCATTGACAACATTTACTTGTCATTTCTATTCCAAGGTGTTTCGGCAAAAAACTTCTTTCTCAGGATGCCCTTCCGACGATATACCCCGGAGATAAAATCTACCGGTAGTACGACCGGATGGGAAATAAACTACTTTCTTCTTCTTACATCCTTTTCCAGTTCCCTGTTAAAAGTACCGTCTGCGTTGTACAAAAGTATTTTAATGCTGCCCTCGCCGGCAACCGCCACCAGGTATTCCCCCTCCGGGAATGTGGCGGCCTTTTTGACCGAGTAACCTGCATAATTACCGGCAATGTGCGCGGTAATAGCGGCCGGCAGCGCGGCAATGTCGACCGGCGTTATTTTGAATTTATTTTTCCCGGGACGGGCGATCTCGCGGTTGAAACTTCCATCTGCATTGAACAGGATGGCTTTGACGGTACCGTCAGCCGAAACCACCATCACGATCACTTTCCCGTCGTTGTCTTTTGCACTGTGCTTGATTTCATAGCCTGCATAGTTGGCCGCCAGGTAGGCAACAATGCCGGCATCCAGCTCAGAAACCGCAACCTGTACCCACTTTCCTTTACAGGCGCGGGCAATGGCGCTATCGGTCGAAGCGGCGTAGCGCGCGGCAGAGCCCAGAAGAGTTTCGTTCAGTTCCGTTGCTCCGAAATCATTCATTGCGTCTTCAATTCCCGATTTATCTTTCTGGCAGGACCAGGTTCCAAGGACTGCGCACGCCAGCAATGCAAAAAACAGATTTTTCATTTCCTCAATAAGTTTTGGTGAATGGCTCTTTCACTCAGATTACGCAAGGCTTTGCATGCACGTTGCAAGCGGATATTTAAAGCGTTCACAGGGGCGACGGGCGCCGGTGCCGGACAATTTCTTCACCTGCAAACACCAGGTATTTCCCCCTTTTTTGAAGCTCAGGCACTTAAAAGTTTTGGGCATAAATCTAGTTTATCAGATCGAAAGTAAGAAACCGGCCCATTAACCTGAAATGTTTATCAAAACTGAATTACATTCCGGGCAATCGTGGTAGAATCATGAAGGTCGTTTCGAAAATTCTTAAACTCACGTCCGTCAAAGCGACTGAGACCATCCAGGGTGGCAATCCAGATAAATCCATCCTTGTCCTGCGTAAAGTCTGTGATAAAACTTTGCGACAGCCCGTCCTCAACGCCCAAGTGTTGTTCGTTGGTATAGATGGGCTGCTGAGCAAAACAGATGTCTGCACAACCGGATATCAAAAGAAAAAACAGGTACGTGACGGCGTAAGCAGCTCGTTTTCTGCTTACAAGGGTTTCATTCACAATAGAAGAGGGTTATTGTAGGCGTCTAAGATAAATAAGCTGACCCTAATAGTCAACCCTGTGGCTATGGCTTCGAGGTTCTATACAAAGCAGTTCATCCAAACCTATAGCTATACCCGTTATCTCAGCAGCATGTTAAGTAATGCCACCGCTCAATAAATATTCACATCTCCTGCCGCGAATTATCAATAATATTAGCTATATACGCACTTCTTCAGAATACTCAACGATCATGAACAACGACAGACAAAAAATTGAAAGGCTCCTGCATATTGTTCAGGAAGCCGAAAACTCCGGTAATCTTGACCTGATGACCTCCATTCTCGCCGAAGATCTTACGGTCATCGCCCCCGGTTCACCCATTATCCAGTCAAAACGGGGTGGCGTTGAATTTCTCCGGTCCTGGTTTGATGCTTTTAAAATTGAGATAACGTACGAATCTCAGGGAATCGAAATCAGGGAGGACCTTGCATACGAATGGGCTATTTATCAACAGGCCACGGTGGATAAAAAAAGCGGTGAAAAAGCCTCTGAAACCGGCAGGATGCTTTGGATTTACAAAAAATACGACACCGAGTGGCTGCAACATTTCATTATCTGGAATACAGCCGAATGACAAACGACTAGGCAAATCCCGGGAGTAACCATTGTGATACGCCCAGGCCGGCTTGTTCCGTCGGCAAAGGCGATATATCGCCATCGGCAAACCGTTCTGAGCGGCGTTTAATTGCGTCATTCCATACATGCTCCGTTTGATCGCATGACCAGACAAAATAGTATCAATCCTCTTAACCAATATACACAACGTTATGTCCTATCTTCATGCCCCAAGGCTGATTTTCACAGGCGATTTCCTGTCGGATGTCAGCACGGTAAACAACGACACCGCCCACTACAACAACGCAACCTTCAAACCCAACTTCCAGGCCCCCGGAAAGGGGGCTACAAACGGTTGGTGGAACCCGGAAGGCGGGGCTGTTTTTGATTTTCAAAACTGTTCGGTCAGGCAAATCTTTCTCCCGGACGGCAGCACACACAGCAATCCCGCCTTCGACCCGATTCTTGGGCTGGCAGTTTGCGGCGCCGAAGGGCGTCCCACGGGCAAGATGGTCGACCTGGACCCCGACGCACAAATGGTTTCGGCCCTCTGGTGCGTTCAGTTGCGGATCTGCGATGCCAATGGCAACCTGCTTCTCAAAGGTGACATCGCCACGACCTGTTTCCGGGACATCCAGTTCAGACAGCTCGACGGCGGAAAAAGCAACGGTCAACCCCTGGGAGCTACCTGGACGTCCGTGATGACCAATGTGGTGTGGGGAGACCTGGCCGGGCAATCAAACTTTTTGCAAGTATTGCGGACCACCACCCGGCAAAACATGCTCTCCGTTAACCTGAATCCCTTCGGCTACTATTACGCCCATAACGACGGCAGGTTTTCACTCGGAAGAATTATTGGTTCCATCGGTCCTTATTTCGAAGGAGAACCCACCACTTTTGCCGCCGGACGGCGACTTTACGGTATCAGTTATACGCCATCCATCCAGTCCACGTATTTCAACATCTCGAATTTCCTGGTAGAAACTGATGCCAAACGGGTGAGCGTCGATTTCGGAGCGAGCTTCCCGGTGACCAACTCTATGGGAACAATCAACCTCAACCAACCATTGCGACTGGCCGTCAGCAAAATCCCTCAAACCGGAGTAGCCGGTCCCGCCACTCCTACCACCTACATCGCTCCCGGCGACTTTATTGATATCGGGGAACTACCGTATCAGTCCGGCCCCGACTGGCTCAACCAGACCGGCGGCATTGTGTCTTTCGATCAATTGCCGGACAATACGCTCAACACCCTCCTTGACCACCAACTCATTCTGATCACACCTTCTGCAGGGAAACCCGGACAGTACGCCATCATAGCCCGGGAATCAATCGACGGTCTGTTTGTAAGAGCCGATAATTTTGTGCAGCGACTGGACTACGGCCAGGTAGCCGAAATCGATTTTTATGCATTTCAATGGGGAAAGCCACTCCAAAACAGACCTATTTCAATTACGCTTGACCAGCCGACGCCCGACACTCCGCTAGGCCCTCCGCCAAATGGCAACCCGATTTCAGAAGTATACGGCAATAACTACCCTTCCGAGGGGCTCACGTTTCAAAGTACAATCGTCACCGACTCCCGGGGACGCGCCCGTATGCAGCTGACGGGAAATGCCATTCATAGCCCGAGAGTCTATATTGACGGGCAGATTTACAGTCTCACCTACCAGCTCAATGCCGTTGATGGTGCCTTCGGAGCCGAGAACCTGCAGGTTCATTTGCGCGATTATTTTGAAGAAATAAAACACCCCGCCTGGGGAGATATCGCCGACATCATGATTCAGTACAGTAATCTTTACCCAATCATGAGCAAGTATGTGGTGAATCTTGCTGATCCGGCCGATCTGATCCGGAAAAAGAACATTTTGATTTTTGCCTTCTCCCAGGACATTCAAAACACAATGCACATGCCCGTCACGCGCGACCTGTCGGAAACCAAGCGAAGAACGATCCTGAACTGGCTTAACGATCCGCGGATAGCCGGTAAAACCGCGCTGCAATTGAAAGCGAAACATGCCCGAGCCGTCAACCCGGTAGCGTCAGACGCGGCTCTTTCCGAAAAGCAAATCAAATACCGGCAGGCAGTCAAAGCGAAAAACGGATCGTTTCAGGGGTTTCCGGGAACCGACAATTTATTTGAAAATCTGTGATTCAGGGTTAAAAATCTCCTAAACATGCTACAAATAGACTCAAAATACGTAACGTCAGCGCTGACTGCCAACGCCCTGGAAGATCTCCACCCGTTGCTTCAAAAAGCTATCGAGCTGGAACATTCGACCATCCCCCCCTATCTTACCGCCATGTTCTCCATCAAACCCGGCACAAACCAGGTACAGCGGCAGATCATCCACTCTATTGTCATCGAAGAAATGTTGCATATGACCATCGCAGCAAACCTATTGAATGCATTGGGTGGAAAACCTGCGATTAACAAACCTTCGTTTGTCCCGGAATACCCGGGGCCGCTTCCCATGGGCATTGGCAACGACCTGATTGTCGGGTTGGAAAAATATTCGAAAGAGTGTGTCAAAAAGGTTTTTATGCAAATTGAGGAACCGGAAAATCCGCTGGTCTTCAAGGCGGTAAACCTGGCTGAAATGCCAACATTCAGCACGATCGGACAGTTCTATCTGGCCATACAGCAAAAGATAGCGCAACTTGCTCCGGACATCCTGCCGGGTAACAGCAGGAAACAGGTTACGTCGTTTTTTTTCCCATCCGATCAGCTTTTTCCCATTCTAACCAAACAAAACGCGATTGATGCCATCAACATCATCATTGAACAGGGAGAAGGGACCTCCACCTCTCCGCTGGACCAGGAGGGCGAACTGGCACACTATTACCGTTTTGAAGAATTGTACCGGGGCAAAACACTCGTAAAGGACGACACCGCACCCAATGGATTTTCATTTTCAGGCCCGGAAATTCCTTTTGATACAAACGGTGTGTATCCATTGTTTCCCAACACCAAAACCGGCATGCTTCAGGCAGGCAGCGAGGAGCGCAACCGGATGAACCAGTTTAACTTAAGCTACTATTCGCTATTGTCAGGCTTGCATCAAACTTTCAACGGGGAACCCGATTTGCTTAACAACACGATCGGGGTGATGTATGACCTGAAGCTGACGGCCGAAAAACTGTGTGCCACACCATTCCCCGGTAAGCCGGGTTATACCATCGGGCCATCATTCGAATGGATTGCCGAAGGATAACTCAGCAATACATTTTTACAAGAAAATATTTGGCCGGAAATCCCGCCTGATTTCCGGCCTGAAATATACTCCCCTTAAACTGACCGAGAGGAGATGAGCGCGTCGAAAAATGATATCCCCGGCATGATCTGAAACTGCTGCTTAAATCTCTCCCATGACAAAGAGCGCATTGAGATCCGGCGTCAGGCTACCGCCTTGCTTTTCGAGCGTTACGGCAAAAGCCTGTGCACGCGGAATGTTTTTCATTTTACAGAAACCGTCACAAGTACCAAAAACTCCGGCATCTACGGGTTTGCCGTCCACAATAGCCCAAAGCTGAAACTGTTTGCCGGCCTCCTTGTTTTCCAGCCTTGTGGGCATCAGGTACACGTCTTTTGATTGTGTATCCCAATACACGACGGCCAACGCTTGCTCTTTCCCTTTTACCCCCTTTAAAGTAACCGCCCGGACACCCGGGTTATTGACTAACCGCAGGCTTTCCTCAAGAGCCCCTACTTTACGATTGAGTAAAGCGCGGTTGGCAACGAGCTGTTGTTGCTCGCTCAGGAGCGCTTCATACCGGGTTTTAAACAAGCGGCTTTGCTGATAATAGAAATACGCAAGACCAAGGCTGCCCGCAACAAGGAAAGCCGCAGCTGCGTTACGAAGGTGTTGCAACCGGATCAATACAGGAGGTTTCGTTACCTGTTTTTCCGTTGAAGCAGCAGGCCGGCTATCGAATTCATCGCGAAGAGTTTCCTTTATCTTCTCTTTTACAGAGGGAGGCGGGGGAACCGCCTGATCTCTGCTATGGGCTTCAAGTAATACCGAGAAATCGGCAACCGCCTGCCGCAGTTCCGGGAACTCCTGCATATACTGTTCGAAACGCACGGTTTCCTCTCTGTCTGTTAGTCCCAAGACATAACTCTCCACAATCCCGCTTGCTATGTATGCCTTTATATCCACGACAAAAGTATGGTTATCAGTAATTTCATTAGCATCCGCAACTGCTGTAATGCGGCACGCAACCGGGTTTTTACCGTCCCGACAGGCATATTCAGCTTCGCCGCCGTTTCTTCCTGGGTATATCCCTGAAAATAGGCGTATTCGATCAGTATTCTGAACTCTTCTTTCAGAGTGCCTGTCAGCGCGCGGAGTCCTATATAATCTTCCCTGGTAGGATCGTCGGCCACGCTATTACTTACGAATTCCGTAAGCTCCTGGTTTTGAATATTCGTTCTGAATTCTTTGCTGCGCAGAAAATCAATAGCGCCATTTCTGGTAATGTTGAGCATCCACGTAAAAAGGCGGCCTTTGGAACTGTCATAGGTATGGATCTGGCGCCAAATTTTTACAAATGCGTCCTGTAGCAGGTCGCTTGCGTGTTCCCGATCCCTGACAATAGCCAGGATGACCCCGTACAAAGCGCCGCTGTAATGCCCGTATAGGTAGTCAAACGCTGTTTCCCGTCGCTCGCGTAACAGCAAAACCAATTCTTCTTCGGAATAAACTACTTTTTGCGACATGTATCGGCTGACGGTTGAGCCCCGGCCGCAGTAACCGGTTTTGTAAATATGCGAAAAAAAAAATCGAAAATCCCGGCGTTTCAAAAACCGGCCGGCCGGTCTCTCCGTAAGTATGTCCGAAAAACGTTTCACAAAACTTAACCAGTACAAAATCATGTCAGCACAAATGGAGAATAAAAGCGGCTATCTGCCGGATAAGCCGGGTGGGAAGTTTTCACGCCGGTTGTTTCTCAATTACTCCGGGATTACGTTAGCAGGCGCAGGTTTGCTTGTTGCCTGCAACGACAAGGATGGAAATCCCATGCCCCAGACCGGTGAAATCAATCTCGGGACAGGGGATCTCGGAATTTTAAACTATGCCTATGCGCTGGAGCAGCTCGAAGCCGCTTTTTACATAAAGGTGGCCGAGTCGACCGTAACAGGTATGTCTGCTGCCGAAATGATGCTGCTGGCAGACATCCGGGACCACGAAATAGCCCATCGCGAATTTTTTAAAAATGCACTTGGCACCAATGCCATTCCGGCGCTGACGGTGGATTTTTCAATGGTTGATTTCACCAAAAGAGAATCCGTGCTGGCCACCGCGAAGGCTTTTGAAGACTTGGGGGTATCTGCATACAACGGCGCCGGGAAACTGATCAAAACCGCCGACTACCTCGTTCTTGCCGGCAAAATCGTGTCGGTAGAAGCGCGGCACGCTGCCTTTATCCGCGACCTGATTTCCAACGGGAGTTTCGCAGATGCATCGGTCGTAGATGCCAATGGGCTGGACAAAAGTCGTAAACCCGCGGAGGTGCTGTCTATGGCGGCTCCCTTTATTAAGAACAAGATCAATTTCTCCGGACTACCCCAATAAACACAAATTCCTATGAATATCCTGCATATAATCAACGAAATCGCGGGCCATGACGGCGACTTTTTTGACCGTATCGATACCCGCCGCAGCCTGATGCGCTCTTTCCGGGATACCGGAAAAAAAATCACGTTTGCTTCTTTTCCGCTTTTAATGAGCGGTGTATTCCAGCGCGCCTACGGAAAAACCAACGACACCGTGGTCGAAATCCTGAATTATGCGCTTACGCTGGAACACCTGGAGGCTGCATTTTACAAAAAGGCCAACGAAGCAGCTTCCTCGTTGATTCCCACTGAACCGGCGCGAGGGGCGATCAAACTGATCGGGGCTCACGAAGCGGCCCATGTTAAACTCCTGGAGGATACTATAAAATCCATGAACGCCACGCCTGTAAGTGCACCGGTTTTCGACTTCACTGCCGGAGGGACTTTCCCGAATGTTTTTTCTGATTATACCACATTTCTCGCCGTTGCCCAGGCCTTTGAGGATACAGGCGTACGGGCGTATAAAGGCCGGGCCGGCGAGATTACGGGTGGAGGAGATTTGCTCGAAGCGGCATTGAACATCCATTCTGTGGAAGCACGGCATGCTGCCCATATTCGCTACATGCGAAGAAATGCCGGTCATGCTGCGACCCTTAAACCCTGGATTACAGGTAAAGAAAGTGGTATCGGGGCTGCGGTACAGCCGGTGTACGACGGAGAAGAAAATACCAAACAAGCCACACTTGAAGTCGTTAATATCAACGGAATGGCAATTTCAGCGGCAGCAGCCTCGGAAGCTTTTGACGAACCGCTTACAAAACAGCAGGTGCTGGCCATTGTCGGTCCCTTCATCGTTTCCTGAACGATTACTTTTCCAGGCCTAGCCTGAAATCCGCGAGGGATTTCAGGGCAGGCCCGGGAAATCCCTCACTCCCGGAGTTCCGGAACTATACTTGCGCCTTGCCACCCGCGAAATTTCTACCATTGACAACAACAGGTTTGGAGCCGCACCAACCGGAGGGTCATCCCGACCGCAGTGGAGGGATCTCCCGCTCCCTGTACCCAATCCCTTTCAGAGGACTTTTTTCTTGCTACAGGAGATCCTTCGACTCCGCTGCGCTCCGCTTCAGGATGACCCTCCGGGTGGTAGCCTCCGGCTATTATTGACTTCCATTGACAACATCTATTTGTCATCTCCGCTACAAGGTGTTTTCACAAAAAACTTCTTTCTCGGGATGACAGTTCTACTATCCCCCGCTTTTTTCCTACGCTGCAGTGATGCACAAAAAGGGTAACGCTTCCCCGGTGCAGCACTACCCCCAGAATGTTCCGAAGTTTTTTTTGCAATTTTCCTTCAGGCGACTAAGGGTAAAGCAAATAATTTATGTCACCCTAGTGTAAAGTCTTACCAGCTATCGCAAATGCGTAAAGGAGCATTTCTTACCAGACAAGAAAAATCTACCGGGAAGGAGGATACTCTCCGGGAGCACGATGCGTCTGCCAGGGTGATCGACAACGACCAGATCATCCGGATAGCCTTTGACGAATCAACCAGCAAAGGATTCGAAATGTTGTTCCGGCTGTATTATCAGGCTTTGTACAGCCATGCGCTGCGGTTTGTATACTCGAAGGAGAAAGCGGAAGATATTGTGTGTGATGTCTTCCATGACTTCTGGAAAAGCGACAGCTACAGTTCGATTCAAACGACCTACCGGACCTACCTGTATGCGGCCGTACGAAACAGGGCCTATAGCTATGTGCGGTACGAACTGAAGGAGGAAAGGAATATGACCGGTCCGGAGTCTTCCGAGCATATTTCAGCCGAAAACAGCCCCGAATCGATCATGGAATACGATGAACTGCACCAGCGTATTGACCGCGCCATACTTGAGTTACCGCCTCAGTGCCAGCGGGTCTTCCTGTTGAGCAGGTTTGATGGGAAAAAAAACAAAGAAATCGCGGCCAACCTGGATCTCTCGATCAAAACGGTGGAGGCACATCTCGCCAAGGCACTGAGCCAGCTGAGAAAAGTCATCTCGGGCACACTGGTTCTTTTCTCATGGCTCAGCCAGTAAATTTTATTATGCAACAACACTGAAAATCAGCTTAATGGAAGAATCGGATATCAGGAACGCTGTATTTGACTATTTCTCCGGACGGGCCACGCCACTTCAGAAACAGGCCATCAACGTCTGGCTGGAAGATCCGTCCCATCATGATCAATACTACAGTTGGCTGCACAAATGGGAGCTCGATCATCTGCAAGCCCCAGCTTCCTGGCAGAACGCTTATGCACGTACCGAGCACCGGGTAACCTACCGGCCCGTCCCCGCTGAATCAGCTCTCCCGCCGGGAAACACCGGTCCCTGGTACAGCAGAGGGTTCCGCATAGCCGCCGCTTTTGTTCTCCTGAGCGCATTAGGGATATCGCTCTACCTGATGCGTGATACCATTCTTTATACGACCGTGCAGGCAACATATGGTGAAACGAAGCACACAGTGCTGCCCGATGGGTCACAAGTCTCTTTGAATGCCAATTCCTCTATCAGGTACGCCCGGTTTGGCTTCGGTCGGGGCCAACGCGAAGTCTCCTTATCCGGAGAAGCGGATTTCGAGATCAGCCGGACACCCGACCGGAAGCTATTCGTAGTATCGACCAGCACGGGCCTGAAAGTCACGGTACTGGGAACTGCATTTACCGTATTTGCGCGGCCGAGAGGGTCACAAGTGACCCTCAGGAGTGGGAAGGTGGCTCTACAGGCCAACCGGAAACGGGCCGACCCCGACATTATCATGGCCCCCGGAGATATCGTATCAATCAATACGGCGGGCGAACTGAGCCGGTCGCACACCTCCCGACCCGAACACGTTTCTTCCTGGAAAGAGCATATGATTACGCTAGACAGAACCTCACTGCTGGAGATCTCCGCCATTCTCGAAGAAATCTACGGCTTCCGGGTAGAACTGAAGGAGCCGGAGCTGGGCACCAGGACTGCAACCGGCATGTTGCCGATTCAAAACGCCGAAACCGCATTGGAACTCGTTTCTGATATGTTTGCCATCCATTTTCTCCGTGAAGACGACAAAATAATCTTTGAAAACTAACTGATCCTTTCTAAACCCTTACATCGCATGGGATACTTTTTACAAGTAACTCGGAATAGTTTATTGGCAACTATTCTCACCCTCACTTCTATGTCAGGCGCTGCAACAGCACCTGGCAACATCCGCGGGGAGTTTCCACCCCTCCAGCCTGCCGGCGAATATGCCGCTACGTTAAGAGACCTGCTCATCCTTCTCAGGAACAAACACAAGGTCAATATCCTTTTCGAGGATAAGCTGGTCAATCACCCGGCGGCGGGCACGCGGCTCTCCGGCAATGCTACACTGGAACAAAATCTTACCCGTATTCTCCAGCCCTATCATCTCAGTTTCAAAAAAGTCGGTGAAGGGGTCTACGTTATCACGAAAGCGGGAAAGGACCAGGAAGGAACTTCCGCCCTCCCCGTCCCTTTCCCGGCCGGACAGGAGGCTTTCGCGAACATCCCTGAGCCGGCCGGCCCGCTCTCCCGCTCCGGTGCGGAAAATAACGACGGGCCGTCGGCTTACGCAGCCGGCAGGGAAATCCGGGGAAAAGTAACCGACGAAAACGGAGAGCCGCTTCCCGGGGTAAGCATCCTGTTAAAGGGTACGCAGCAAGGCACAATCTCCGATGCGGAGGGTATTTTTTCACTTCCGGCTGTTAATACCGGCGATGTACTGGTTTTTTCTTTCGTCGGCTATCTCCCGCAGGAATTAGTGGCCGGAAACAGCTCCTCGCTTGAGGTCACGCTCAAAGTAGATGTAAAAACACTCACCGAGGTAGTCGTTACCGCCCTGGGGATCGAAAGGGATAAAAAAGCCCTGGGTTATTCGGCGCAGGAAATCAAGGGAAGCGACCTGACGGAAGCCCGGGAATCCAATATCGCCAACTCGCTGAAAGGCAGGGTTGCAGGCCTCCATGTCAACTCCTCCTCGTCAGGGCCCGGCGGATCCAGCTATGTCGTGATCCGTGGCGCGAGCTCGCTGACCGGTGATAACCAGCCTCTTTACGTAGTAGATGGCGTACCGATTGACAACCAGACGCTGGACGCAGCTTCACCGGCCGGTGGTCGTGACTTCGGCGACGGCGTCGGTAATATCAATCCCGACGACGTAGAGAGCATGACCGTCCTGAAAGGCCCCAGCGCAGCCGCGCTGTATGGGGCCCGCGGGGCAAACGGGGTTATCCTGATCACGACGAAAAAAGGCACGAAAAAGAAAGGCATCGGAGTCGACTTCAACAGCAATGCCACCTTTGAAACACCTAACGTTCTACCCCGATACCAGAATGTCTGGGGAGGGGGCTATGGAGGCACTTACAGCTCTTTCGGTACTACTACCCAGAACGGTGTGGAATACCCCTTGTGGACCAATTCGATGTATGACCACTGGGGCGGAAAAATGGATGGCCGCATGATCGTCATGGCCGGAATGCCCGAATTCGGCCCCGTCGCCTACAACCCGCAACCTGACGACAACATCCGCGAGTTTTACCGCGTAGGCCAGACCTTTACCAATACCATCGCCGTAAGCGGAGGAGACAAAAACACCTCCGTCCGCCTGTCGGTTTCCGACCTGCACAACCGTCACATACTCCCTACAAGCTCCTACAACCGCCAGACCATCAACCTTAACTTCAGTTCTGCGATTTCAAACAAACTGAACATCGAAGGCCGGGTCAACTATGTCCGGCAGGAAGGCACCAACCGCCCGGAACTCGGCTACACGACCAGCTCCGGGAACCCTGCTATCGCGCTCAACCTGCTTTCAAGGTTCGTGGACCTGGACTGGCTCAGGAACTACAAGCGGGCAGATGGTTCGATGATCAACTACATTGTGAGAGCTCCGCATAACCCCTACTGGATTGCCAACGAATTCCTGAGCGACGACAAAAGAGACCGGATGATGGGATACATCAAACTCCGGTACCAGATCACACCTTGGCTGGACTTCCAGGCCAGGACCGGTACGGATTTCTACGGCGATGTCAGAAATGAACGTATCGGCATAGGTACAACAGGAGCCTCCACCATACGCGGGCAAATCAAATCGGCCGACTGGAAAGCACGGGAAGACAACAGTGACTTCCTGCTGACTGCCTCCGGCAAAATGAACGGCGTGCTTAGCGGCAGCTTTTCCGTAGGCGGCAACCGGCTTGATCGCTACCAGTCAGTCACCGGTTTCACCGGCACGAACCTGATTCTCGACAACGTGTATCATATCAGCAACGCCGGCAACGTAGTACCCAGAAGCGGCATTACCCGCAAAAGAATGCATTCTCTCTATGCAATGGGGCAAATCGCATACAAAGACGTGCTGTTCCTGGATGTAACGGGCCGAAATGACTGGTCCTCTACGCTGGGTATCGACAACCGCTCTTTTTTTTACCCCTCCACGAACCTTAGTTTCGTTTTTTCGGAGGCAGCCGATCTGAACTTCCGGCCCCTGTCTTTTGGAAAAATCCGGGTATCCTATGCCCAGGCGGGAAGGGATGCCAATCCTTTCCAGACGACAGCCGGCTATACGCTTCTGAACGCGGCTTTCGCCGACCAGAAATTCGCTCAGATCAGCTCCAGGATCCCGCTGCTCAACCTGAAAAATGAGCTGAAGACCTCCTATGAACTGGGCGCAGACCTCCGCTTTTTCGCCAACAGAGTAGGCGTCGACTTTACCTATTACTATTCCGAAACCAAAAACCAGATTGTTCCCCTCCCCTTGTCGGCAACCACCGGGTTCAGCGACCGGGTGATCAACGCCGGGAATATCAGCAACAAAGGATTTGAGCTCCTTCTGACACTCAAACCTTTTTCCAACCCCAACGGCTTCAGCTGGAATACGATCATTAACCTTTCCCAAAACAAATCCAAGGTAATCGAGCTCTATGACGGCGTGGAATCCATTTCGCTCATTACACAAACGTATGCCAATATCGAAGCCCGACCGGGCCAACCCTACGGGAACATCGTCGGCTACAAATATCTGCGGAACGATGAAGGCCGGCTCCTTCTCACGGATGCCGGAAGGCTCCAGCGTACGACCGAAAAGGCCATACTGGGGAACATCCAGCCCGATCTGCTTGGCGGTCTGACCAACGAGTTCTTTTATAAGGGCGTTACGCTCAGCGCACTGGTCGACATCCGGAAAGGCGGGCAGGTTTTCTCCTACACCAAGTACAACGAAATGGCGAACGGTACCGGGAAATTTACGCAGGAACGCGGCGACGGGCTCGAAATGCTCATAGACGGCGTTATCCTCAAACCGGACGGAAGCTATATGGAAAACAACATACCGGTTACCCCCCAGAATTACTATGCGCCGCGCGCATGGTCCAATATGGGAGAAGAGTTCGTCATTGACGCAAGCTATGTTTCACTGCGGGAAATTACGCTCGGATATACCTTCCCCTCCAAACTGACGACCCGGACACCGTTCAGATCGGTCAAACTTTCCGCTGTAGCCAGAAACCTGGCCTATTTCTACCGTGATCCGCAATTCAGAATGATGGGTGTCAGTCCCGAATCGGCCACTAACAGCTCTACCGCCGCCCAGGGGATCCAGGCCCACTCGCTACCCACCACCAGGAGCCTCGGCTTCAATCTATCGCTTTCTTTCTGACCCCTATTGAAATGACCAAAAGACATTCCTGTATGCAAACCTTCTACCGGTATACGAGCTTTTTCGCCCTCGCAATGGTCGCAGCGGGCGCCCCTTCCTGCACAGCTGATTTCAGCGAAATCAACACCAATCCGTCTGCTGTTACCGCCAACCTGGTCAACGTCAATAACCTGTTGACCCGGGTGCAGAAGGAAGCTATTTTCGACTCCTATGACGCCGGTTACATCACCGAGTTCGCAGGCTATTACTCCAATCCCGCTACCGCTACCCTAAGCGCACGGGACTGGGCCGATCCGTTCACCGAATTCTACCGGACTTACCTGATCAATATCAGTGAGGTAATACGACTCAGCCGCGACAAACCCGAATCAGCCGGCAAGAACGCTGTTGCCCGGATCATGAAGGCCTGGATTTTCCACCAGCTGACTGACTTGTATGGCGACGTCCCCTATTTCGAAGCAGCGCTCGACGTCAACCAGGTGATTAACTACCCCGCCTATGACAGGCAGGAAGATATTTACAAGGACCTGCTGAAGGAACTCAAAGAAGCAGAACATCAGCTTTCGATCCTTGAAAATCAGGTGAGCTTCGGCCCTTCGGACCTGATCTACCAGGGCAGTACGGACAAATGGCGGCGCTTCGCGAATTCGCTCCGGCTTCGGCTGGCCGTCCGGGCGCGATTTGCCGCTCCCGACCTTGCCTCCGAGCACATTCGGGACGTTATCGGCAAACCGCTTATTTCGGCGAACGAGTTTAATGCCGCATTAACGACCGAAGGAGAAGCGGCCGCCAATACTGAGAACCGCAACCCCATGTACAACAGCTACCTCAGCAATACGGTGCCGAAGTATGCCACAAACACCATGGCAGATAACCTGATTCTGCGGAACGACCCGCGCCTGCCGGTTTACCTCACTGCGGCGCCGAAGCCGCAAAACGGGAAGAGATGGAAGGGCCGGCCACTGGCGCTCGACCTCGATCAGGAAGATACCGATGAATCCTACCGGCAGGAAGAACTGGCAAGCCTGGGCGCACTATTCCATGCAGCCGGCTACCAGATAAAGCTGCTGACCGCTGCCGAGGTGAGTTTTCTACGGGCAGAAGCCGCGCTGGCCGGCATTACCACCGAATCGGCAGCCGAAATGCTGGGAAAAGGAATCCGGCAGGCGATGGAAATGTACCATATAAACCCCGCTCTGACAGAAAATTACCTACTCTCGCGAACCAACGCTTTTAACACTTTTGAACCCGAGCAAAAGCTCGAAGAAATTATCGTACAGAAATGGATCGCCGGCTACTACCAGTCAAGGGAGGCCTGGGCAGAGTACCGCAGAACCGGCTACCCTGTCATATGGGTCGGGAAGGCTGTGGGCGACACTGAAGGCCAGATTCCGCGGCGACTCACCTACCCCAGCGGCGAATACCTCCGGAACGGCAAACGCGCGGAAGAGAGCGCTGCACGGTTGGAAAAAGGTGACGTATTCATGTCCAGAATCTGGTGGGACAAACGTCCCGGTTTACCGTTCCGACACCCGCGCCAGGGAATGTTCCCGCCCGAACTTGCTTCTATGGAATAATCCGTTGTAACTGACCCGCTGAAGTCTGACCTGTTCGTGAACGACACGGCACCGCACAAGTATATCACGGATAACTATTTAAAAATGAACCGGAATAAGTCAATACCCTGGCGCAAGGCGCGCACATACCTCCCCCACAGATGGATAATCGTTTTCCTTTCCTTCCTTGCGCCGGGCTGCAGCAGGCAGTATTACCTTGCAGAAAGCGAATCGTTGACGAGACGGGAGAATACCGTTTTTGTGGATGCAGAAAAGGTCAGCCCGGTAAACCGGATTTTTTTCAACCAAAAGTATTCGCTCGACTCACTGTTCCGGGAAGACGATGATGAGTTTTCCAGGATCCTGCGGCTGAGAAACTGGATCAGTAAAGCTATTAACATCAGCGATTTTGAGGGGAAATATCCCGGCGAGGGTCATGCAGACCGGATACTTGACCTTGCAGCGGGCGGACAGGGATTTCACTGCGAACACTACATGATCGTTCAGAATGCCATCATGAATTCACATGGCTATGTCACCCGGTGCCTGGGTGTCGGGCCGGGTGTCCGCGGCGGACCGGACGTCCATCACGGCACCAACGAAATCTGGAGCAATACGTACGGCAAGTGGTTCGTATCCGATGCCAAATACGACCATCACTTCGAAAAAAATGGCATTCCCCTTTCGGCATTGGAAATCAGGGACGAATACCTAAAAAACCGTGGCGCCGACATTCTGATGATAAAGGGTCCGGGCCGGCAGGCCGCACAATCGATCCGGCTCCTCAACCGGCAGGGTGAAAGGTACGACCGGCCTGCTGAAAGCTTCGTCCAATCCTACACATGGCTTAGCTGGGAACGCAGCAACAACCGGTATACAGGATGGCCCTCTAACCGGAACGACATCAGTCACGGCAACTACTACTCCGATACTTTTTCGATCCGGAACACCTGGATACGGGAGGGAAAAAAGCACTGGGCTTATGATACCCCCTACATGCATCTCGTAGACAGCAGGACGGCGCTCGAGTGGACGCCGAATGTAATCAGCTCTGCGGTGACGCTGAACGGCGCGGTCGCGAAGGTACGTCTTGAATCCGAAACTCCCGGCTTCCTCCGCTACGAGATGAACAGAGACGGCCTGGGGTGGAAACCGGCCGGTGACTACATGGAGATCAGGGTCCGAGGACAAGAAACCCGGCTCAGCTTCAGAAGTGTCAACGTTTTTGAGGTAACAGGTCCCGAACACGAGGTCGCCATCAGGAGAAAATCAGGGAAAAATACCGCCCTCCCTGCCCAAAAAAGTCATTCAGCCAGTAAACAATATCCTTGACAAGAATGCTCTCTTTTCTCAGGATTGCCGGGTCAACCCGCCTGGCCTCCCTGCTGTGCGCTTTTTCATTGGCTGTTGCGCATGGGCAGGAACTCCGGCCGGAGCAGCTTCCCCGGGTATTCCCGGTTCGCGATTCGGCCATGATCGAAAGGGAGTTGAGAGAAATGGCAACCGCATATTTCGGAAATGCCGTTTCCAGGGCAAAAGATTGCTCCTCGGCAAACAGGTACCAATGGCTGCGTACTGAAATCATTCGCAAATCGGGCGCCGGTTCCTTCCTGGCTTCTGACATCGATGTACGGTACACCGGCACGCTGAACTTCGCGGATTTTAAAGTAAAGCGGCTGTATTTCCGGGTCAGGGAAGATATCTACGCCACCGCCAATCTGTATATCCCCCATGGTTCAGGACCGTTCCCGGCCGTGCTTCATATGCCCGGCCATTGGGAACATGCCAAACTGGACCCTGAGATGACAGCGGTTGGGCAAAGCCTGGCAGTCAACGGCTATGTCTGCCTGACGATAGACCCCTGGGGCAGCGGCGAGCGCTCAACCGTACACGGCGAATCGGATTATCATGGGGCAAATCTCGGGGCGTCACTCATGAATCTCGGGGAAACATTGCTCGGCCATCAGCTCGCGGACAACGTCAGGGCAGTGGATCTGCTCTGCTCCCTGCCTTATGTGGACACACTGCGCATCGGCGCCACAGGGGCCAGCGGCGGCGGAAGCCAGGCACTCTGGCTGGCAGCCACGGACCAACGTATAAGATCTGTCGTTACAGTTGTGAGCGCCGGCACCTTCGAAGCCTTCGTTATGAGGCGAAATTGTGTCTGCGAACTTCTCCCCGACGGGCTCACTTTTTCGGAAGAATTCGAGGTGACCAACCTCGTCGCTCCGCGCGCCATCCGGATGATAAGCCACGAAAAGGAGCAAAATCCCGCTTTCATACCCTCCGAAATGCGCCGGACCTACCGGCTTTCGCAGCCGTTCTTCAAAGCAGCCGGTGTCCCGCATCACCTCGATTACCACACCGTCGACACCACCCACGGATATTTCCGGGAAGACCGCATGGCGATGATCGCCTGGTTTAACCGTCATCTAAAACAGGATAGCACGCTGGCAGTCCGGATGCCCGGAGGACCGGTCGTCCGGGCAGAAGATCTCATGGTCTTTGGGACCGGAAAACGGCCCGGGGAGGTACAAGGAACGGCCGGGTATTGCCGTCGGCAAGGAAGCAGGCTACGGGACTCTTACCTGCAGCGCCACGCCTTCAACCCCGCTTTGAAGCGATCGGAACTAGCCGCAATATTGCGCCTGTCAGACGAACCGTTATTGCCGGCCGTTGCAGCAGGCAGCTCCGGGAGGTGGCTTCGCTATACGGTAAAGTGCGCCGCTCGCACTATTCCGGTGCTTGTCGCTCACCCGCCGGGAGAACCCGCCAACCGGCGCTACTGCGTGATGCTCCATCCGGATGGGAAAGACCAGGTGGACCGCGCTCGTGTAACCGACCTACTGAAAGCCGGCTATTCGGTGGTCCTTCCGGACCTGTCCGGTACGGGTGAACTGGCCTCCAGCTCCGAAAACGATCTTGTTCGCAGCAGGAAATTTCATACGCGGGCCAGGGCAGAACTTTGGCTGGGACGAACCATTCTCGGCTGTTGGACTGCCGAAATAACGGCACTCGCCGGCTGGCTGGCATCTGAGACGGATACCTGCGAAATTGTGATAGAAGGCACGAGAGAAACTGCGCTGGCTGCCTTGTTTGCAAGCTGTCTGCACGATGGAATCAAACGGGTCACCCTGCGGGACGCCCCGGTCAGCTACCTTTTCGATCCCGGCGGTAATGTCAATTACTTCAGTATGGCCGTTCACCTCCCCGGTATCCTCCGATGGGGCGATGTTTCACTGGCTGCAGCACTCAGCAACGCAAGCGTCACTTTCGTCAATCCTGTCTCTATGGGCGGTATGCCCCTGAGCCGTGAGCAATTAGAAATTCTTGGCAAGGAATACGAAACGGTGAGAAAACGATGCCGAACCGGGGTTACAACCCTATTTAAAACAGAATAAGCAGCAAGCATATGAACTCCAACCGTAGATTCTTTTTGAAAACGGCGGGCATCGCCGGGTTAGAGCTGGCGGGTATAAAGGTACAGCCGTCAAAAACGACGCTTTTCCCGGCAACACCGGGAAGTGGTAAGACCAACATGTGCGGCTACGCAGCGCCGCCGGTAGAAACAGTGAGGATCGGCGTCATAGGCCTTGGAAACCGGGGTGCTGCAGCTGCCGTAAGGCTGACGCACCTGGAAGGGGTCCGGATTATAGCCGTTTCAGACCTCCTTCCCTCCAAAACCGAAGCCGTACTTTCCCGATTGAAAGCCAGGGGACATCAGCCGCAATCCTATTCGGGTACGCCCGAAAAATGGAAAGAACTGTGCGGGCGGGATGATATCGACCTCGTATATATCGCGACACCCTGGCGGCTGCACACCCCAATGGCCGTATATGCGATGCAGCACAGGAAGCATGTATGCGTGGAGGTTCCCGTCGCACAGACGGTCGAAGAGTGCTGGCAGCTAGTCGAAACCTCCGAACAAACCCGCAAGCATTGCATGATGCTTGAAAACGCATGCTACGATCAATTCAAACTCCTGACGCTTAACCTGGTCAGACAGGGCATACTGGGGGAAGTTATTCACTGCGAAGGCGCCTACATCCACGATCTGCTCGCCGCTTCGTTCGCAAAGGACAAGTACCAGGACATGTGGCGGCTGAAAGAAAATATGAACCGGCAAGGCAATCTTTATCCTACCCACGGGATAGGTCCCGTTTGCCAGGTGCTGGACATCAACAGGGGCGACTGCCTGGATTATATCCTTTCGGTTTCGGGGAACGATTTTATGACCGGTAAAATGGCAGACGAACTTGCGTCTGAAGATCCCTTCTACCGAAGCTTTGCGGAAAAGCGCTATCGGGGGAACATGAACCTTTCGATACTAAAAACAAAAAGAGGGAAGACGATCCAGCTGCAGCACGATGTCACATCGCCGCGCCCGCGGTCGAGGGGATATGTCGTAAGCGGCAGTAAAGGTACGGCGGTACAATTGGACGGTCCGGGCCGGATATCGCTGGCGAGGGACATCAGGCCGGAAGAATGGAAATCCTACCCGGAACACGAATGGATGGGTCCGGAACAGCTGCATAAACTCGAAGAAGCCTATAATCCCGCCATTCTTAAAAGAATCGGCGATATGGCCAAACAGATAGGCGGCCACGGCGGTATGGACCTGCTGATGGACTGGCGTACGATCGACTGCCTCCGCAACGGCCTGCCGCTGGACCAGGATGTTTATGATGCAGCGCTCTGGAGCGCGATGGTACCCCTGAGCGAAAAATCGGTATCGCTCGGACCGGCGCTGGTCAGGGTTCCCGACTTCACCCGTGGCGCCTGGAAATCGAACCCTAAACCGGACCTTTCCCTGGAGAAAGGAGGAAACACAAACATACTTTTATGAGCAAATGGACCTGCATGGCTGTATGGCCCCTCGGCATTTTCCTTCTTATCGCCGCATGTTTTCCTGTGAAATCGGAGCGCCTGAAAATCTGCGGCTTATCTTATATTGACGGGCTTCCGATCTGTATTGAGACAGCAAATGGTCTCATCGCCAGCATATCCAGACCTGAGCGCTTACCGGCCGGCACCCCGCCACTCTACCTGGCGCCAGGCCTCTTCGACAACCAGGTAAATGGCGGTAGCGGCGTCTATTTTTCTTCAGAAAATCCCCTGACGCCGGACGAAATCAGAAAAGTTGTACGCAGCCAATGGAGCGCAGGCGTAACCAGTTTCCTGCCGACGCTCACCTCCCACACCCGCCAGGTACTCAAAAGAAACCTGGAAGCGCTCGCCAGGTGGTCCGGGTACCCCGAATTCAGGGGCACAATTCCGGGTTTTCATCTTGAAGGCCCCTACATCTCCCCGGAAGACGGCTACCGGGGAGCCCACGCAAGGCAGTTTGTCAGAGAACCAGACGTTGAAGAACTCATGGAACTGCAGCGGGCAGCCGGAAATAAAATACTGACCGTTACACTGGCTCCCGAACGACCTGGAGCAATGGAGCTGATAAGATGGTGCACTCAGGACGGAATTGTGGTAGCCCTCGGCCATCACAATGCGAGCGCCGGGACAATCCGGACCGCCGTCCGGAACGGTGCGCGGATTGCGACGCATCTTGGAAATGGCTGCGCCAACCTGATTCACCGTCATGAAAACCCGCTGTGGCCGCAGCTTGCCGACGACTCGCTTATGATCAGTATCATCGCAGACGGGTTTCATTTGACAGCAGAAGAAATCAAAACGTTCTACAAAGTAAAAGGCGCCGGAAAAATTGTCATCACGTCGGACATCACCCGCTATGCAGGCCTGACGCCCGGAATATACTCCACGGCCGACGGCCGCAAAATTGAGCTGACCCCGGCAGGGAAAGTGCAGTACCCCGCGCAGGGAGTGCTGGCAGGCTCAGCCCTGGCTGTGGATACCGGGGTGAAAAAGGTGATGAACTTCACCGGCGCGTCGCTGGAAGAAGTGATCCGGATGAGCAGTACAAACGTCGCCCGGCTTTACGGGCTGGAAGACCGGGGCCGGCTCCGGGAGGGAATGCGGGCAGACATTATTCTCTTTTCACTGGGCAGACATAAACTTGACATCCACCGGACGTTTGTGGCCGGAGCACTTGTCTTTGAACAGGACGCCCGCAAGTAAGCATTCTTAACCCTATCTCTGTTATGGAAAACAAGAGACTCGACTCCCTGGATATTCTGAGAGGATTCGATTTATTTCTACTGGTAACCTTTCATCCCGTCGCGATGGCGCTGATACGGGCAGTCGACCACCCGCTGGGAAATCTGGCCGGTACTCAGTTACGCCATGCTGAATGGGAAGGGTTTGTCACCTGGGACCTTATTATGCCGCTATTCATGTTCATGGCCGGTGTTGCCATTCCGTTTTCTTTTTCCCGGTTCCCGGGACAGCCCGGAACCGGCGTTTACCGGCGTATTTTCAAACGGGTATTTCTGCTCTTTCTCCTCGGAATGTTTTGCGCCGACAATCTCTTGTCGCTGAACACAGACAAGATCAGCTTCTACTCCAATACCCTCCAGGCGATAGCGGTAGGCTACCTAATTGCTTCCCTCCTCGTGCTTCACTTTGGTCTCCGCGGACAAATAGCAGGTTTCTTCCTGCTGCTGGCAACCTATTGGGCGCTGATGAAATTCGTTTCCGCGGGCGGTTTCGGCGGCGGCGATTATAGTCCTGACCACAACCTCGCCGAATATGTCGACCGGGCGGTACTCGGCCGGTTCCGCGACAAGGCAATTTTAGAAAACGGCGTCCTTAACTTCGGCAGCTATCGCTATACCTGGATTGTGAGCAGCCTCAACTTCGGCGCAACAACCCTGAGTGGTGTTTTCGCAGGCCAGATCCTGAAAGGTTCGCACGCCCCGACCCGTAAAACCGGACTGCTGATCGTGACCGGCATCGCGATGATCCTCGCCGGTCTGGCGTGGAGCCTTGAAATGCCTGTTATCAAGAAAATATGGACCAGCTCGATGACACTTTTCAGCAGCGGCATCTGCTTTCTGCTTATGGCAGCTTTCTACTACTTTATAGATTGCCAAAAACACGGCAGGCGCCTGGCCTGGCTAACCATATACGGCAAAAATTCGATCGTAGCCTATATGCTGTACCAGATTGTAAGCTTCAGCTGTATAACCGATTCTTTTTTGCACGGCCTGAACCCCATCATGGGAAAATACTACGTAGTCCTGATGAAAGCCGGCAATGCCTTTCTTCTTTTCGGTATACTCTGGCTGCTCTACCGGGAAAAAAAGTTCCTTAAAGTCTGATCCCCTGCAATTACCTCCCGCAAAATCCGGGACTCAGTTCTGCCCGTTCGAATAATGGAGGGACTTGCGTGGGTGAACATAGTGATTTATTAAGTACACTTCTCTGCACTAAGAGAAATCCCGAAAAATGTACTGCGGGTCGCGTGAATCTTTTGTTTACATGGGTGTCCTAAGGATCGAATACTTACCCGTAGGCGACTCTTCTAACCATTTACCCGTTATGACCTTCAACGCTCCCGTCCGCTTGTTGGTCAGTGTCAGGGTATAGGTAAGCCGGCGGCGGCGCCATTCCAGCTCCGTAAAAAAAAGAGCTTTACCTGCAGGAACAGAAACAGATGCTGTAACCCCTGGATGATAGGCCTCCCTGGTGAATGCCCCGTATATGTCTTTAGGATCTGAATATGATACTTTTCCATCATTGACCGCGACCGGTATCGGTACTTTAACGGAATCGCCTCCGATTCCGAAAAATGCGCCGTGTTCCTTACTTTCAAACCATGCGGTACGCACCACATCGATCCCACCAAAGGGGTTTACCGCAACCTGCTGCGGTGCAAGCAGATTAAACTCATACCGGGTTCCGGTTCTCACAAAAACAGAATCCCCGTCTCCCGCTCCTGCCGCATACTCCATTGATTTGAACGTATATCCCTGCAAAACCTGCTGCTCCACCAAAATTTCCTTTGTCTCATTTTCCCGCTTCAGCACGATGACAAAACTATAGGTTTCGGGCATGCCGTTTTCAAGCAGCGTTACCCGTAGTTGATCCCCTTCGTGAACAATCCGGAAGCCGATACCGGGAGTCGTCCCCTCAAGGTAGCCAGTCCCTTCAAGCTCCAGCAGGGTATTTTCCATGACCAATTGCCCGTCAGACTTATAGATATCGCCAAAAATACGCTGGTTCCCCCTTTTATTAACTACGGCAGCTATTCGCCAACCTGTACTTCCAAGGGCAATGGTCTCTTCTCCACCTTCGGCTTCCATTTGCACCAGGGACGGCGACGGCGCCTTATCAGGTTCATCGGACTTACGGCACGAAATAAAAAAACAGGTAGAAAGCAGTGTGAAGAGTAAAAAATGAAGACGCATAAGAAGGATAAACGGATCTGGAATTACTATTACTATTAGTTTAACGTGTACACCCCGGAGTTCGTATGCCTTTCCGGGAAAATCCTTAGATACGCATGAAGGGAGTCCCCTGTCGAACACTTAATCAGCCTTTTGGGCTTTCTGGATAGATTGAAGCTGACTCAATTATATTTAATCACACCGCAACGGCCCTGCCATTAACGTCTCTGACAATTTCAATGATTTTTTTTCTCGTCTCAGTGGAGAAAACTCCCGTCAATCCCTCCGCATGAAACTTGGTGAAAGGCTGCTCAAAAAGCATTTCCGGATTCACACGGCCATTCTGGGACATTAAGCGGACCAGGTAGTTGATAAATTCGATCTGTATGGAATTGAGAGGCGCATTAGACAAGAAGGCCGAAAAAGCTTCCCGCGCCGATGCACTGTCCATGCCCAGAATGGAACGGACAAATATACCTAGCGGTTTTTCGCCCAGGGGCTTTTTAAACTCCTCCTCTGTCGACGCGCCTGACTGTTCGAAAAGCATCCGGTCTAGTTCATCCAACTCAGAAGCCGTAATGGGTTGGTTGGTATGCAGCATGAGGGAAGTACTGTCGAAGGCTTGATTAGACAAGAGTTTACACACCTGGCAACTCCGAAAGAAAATTCTTATAACGAAGCATTTCACAGTATTTTGGAGCGTGAGGTGATTGAACGTAATGAGTTTGCTATTTACTACTAGGCAAAAGAAACCTTGCAGCATTTCACCAAGCATTATGATGAGCGCCGGTTACACCGCTCCATCGGTTTTACCACACCCCAAAAGATGGGAAGAAGCTATGCCAAACGCCTTAACCCTTGCTTGAAGAAGCGCCCAACTAATAATTAAACGGGTAACGCGCTTCGTGCTAAAAAGAAAATTCTCCCGGCGACGGCCTGAAATTGGCATGCTGTGTCGCGGTAAAGTAATCGCACAGCACCTGGTGTACCGGTGCATCCACCTGTGATGCCCGGATTCCGAGCTGCGTGTAGATCCGGATCAGCCGGTGAGACAGTTGCCCGACAAGCTCCGTACCATAAGCATGGATCCCGGCTTGTATGCCCGCAGGTACCGATCCTGCCCCGGCCAAAGTCTGTTCGATTTCGCCCGCTGTGCGCAGTATGTGGTCCATGTGTTTTTCTATAGAAGAAACGAACTCGTCCAACCTGAGCGACGGTCGAACTTCTGCTGCCTCTTCCGCGAAGTGAAACGCCATACCCAGGTAATTTACCAGTAGCGTAAGGTCGGCAAAAACCCGGAAAGGAACGCGGTCCAGTACGTCATCCGAAAAAAAACTATCATACAGGAAACTGAATACTTCCGGGACTTGCACAGCCCGGAGATGAAACGAATAGGTTCCGGTCGATCTCATTCCCATTGATTTCCAATCGGGAAGGATTTCCGCCTGTTCTTTCGGAACGACAAACGATCGGATCATTTCCATCCCGTTCTCCCCTATAACCGGCTTATCTTCCCGGATAAGCCGGGCATTCAGCGTAAAATGACTCAAATGCGGGGCGCCGGTGGCGAAACGCCAGTTTCCGGTCACCAGGTAACCGCCGTCTTCCCGCAGCACAGCCGATCCGCCGATCATCCCGCTTCCCCCGAAACAGGTATGCGGACTACTGAAAAGCTCCTTTGCAACGGCGGGCGCCAGATTCCTGGAAAAGTAGTTGGCCCCTGCGCAAAGGGTCAGCATCCACCCGAGACTTCCGTCAATTTTCGCCCACTCGTACAAGCGTGCCAGTCCTTCAGCCAGCCGGTCGCCCAGGCCCCCATACGCTTCCGGTACCCAGATTTGTAACCAGCGCTGCTGAAAGATATGTTGCAGGACCGGGTCAGGGATCTTTGAAGCTCCCTTTAGTGCCTGCCTGATCTCCCCCGCGTTCATTGGTTTGAGATTAAGTACAATCGATCCCGACCGCCGCGATCAAAATTCAAAAATAGGCAGGAAAACCGAAACTCAGCCAAGTCCCTCCTGCTCATTCGTTCAATTGCGGTTCAAAAAAAAGCGACAACTAATTAGACTAAGTCTAAAAAGGTTTAGATTTGCATGTCTATTTACCACGCGACCTATGCAGCCCCTTGAATACAAGGAAAACCTTGGCCCCCTGGACGAAACGTTGTTTACTGATATTTATAACCGGTACTTTGAAAAGGTGTTCGGAATTTGCTATTCCAATCTGAAGGATGTGGAGGCGGCAAAAGAGCTTGCCCAGGAAATTTACAAGTCTCTGTGGGAACGCCGCCATGCCCTGGAATTTACCCACTCCGTTGAACACTACCTTGTGCGTTCTGCCAAACTGAAAGTTTTTGAATACATCCGTAACAAACAGATCAGGAGCGAACACCTGCAGGCGATTGCAACCATTGGAATCGCGGATGCCAATTTTACCGAGGATTCTGTTATGCACCACTACCTGTACGAGCGGCTGAAACGGCTTGTTGACAACCTGCCTGTCCATTGCCGGCAGGTTTTCAAAATGAGCCGGGAACAGGGTCTTTCCAACAAACAGATCGCCGGTGAGCTGATTATCTCGGAAAGGACGGTAGAATATCACCTGGCAAACGCCCTGAACCTGCTCCGGTCAGGGCTGAAAGACTACGCCCTGTAGCCAAAAATCGAACTTTGAATGCTTTGATTTTTACCCTTGTCCACCGTAATTTGACATTTTACCGTGCCGATGAATTTATCCGAAGCCTTGATTGAAAAATACCACAAGGGCCTGTGCACCCCCGAGGAGCGCAGGACCGTTGAGAAATGGTTGGAAACTGGCGAGACGGACGAATTTGAACTTCCCGCCGGGATCAGCCTCGGTGCGATCAAGCAGGAAATCTGGAACGAAATACGACCGTCTGTCGGGATGGGAAGGGCCATTCACAGACGTCGCCCGGGCAGCCTTACCGGTTGGGCAGCCGCCGCAGCGCTTGTTACGGCAGTCGGCCTGTACAGCCTGGTTGAAACGTTTACACCGGGTATTTCCAAACACCTGCCTGCCGGGGAGATAACCACCCGCAGCCAGGCAGAGCCGCTCCAGATCGAACTGGGAAACGAAAGCGGGGCCGTTTATATAAAAGAGAGCAGGATGCTCGACTTCTGCGGGGTAGTGAAGATAATACCAAAAGAGAATATGAAACTATCCTTTACGAGCCTGTGCGACGGCAACCGGGAAACTGTGAAAGAAATGGTGGTAAAAGGCGGAACTACCTACTTTGCGATGGACCTCAGACACCACAACAGTTCGGAGCTCGTGGTAATGGATAAAAACCTAGTCGGCGAGCTGCCGCCGATCGTTCAGAATTCGCTGATTGCCCAGTTCGGTATTTAATTGGTTGTACCGAATGCTTAACCGGAACTTATTTTCTTTGGCAATGGCGGCGCTCCTCGGGGCGCTGCTTTCGGCTTGCGGCGCGCCTGATTCCGCAAAACAGAAGAAATACAGCATTGTGGTGACTGCCGGTGATGAAAAATCGTATATCTGGCAAACCGACCACCTCGACAGCGGAACGGTCGACCCGGTGAAAGCGGGCGTGAGGCTCGACGGGCCGCCGCGGATCTGGTACTATCTGCTGGTAAAAAACGGGACGTACTATTATGTCGATTCGAAATCCGAATACTTTGTCAAATCCGAAATCCGGAACAACCGTTTTGTCCACCTCGATTCACTCCCGCTGCCTGACTTCAGCTACCCTGATCATTCCGCTTTCATCGGCCGGGACACTGTTTTCCTGATAAGCCACAGCATGGGCATGGCACCCAAGAAATTCGCAAAGGTGAACGTCAGGAACATGACGGCGACCGTCGGTACGTTGCCTGTCCCGACTCCGGTCAAGCCCTTCGATAATCTTTCCGTAGGCTTTGCAATGTGGCGGGATAACCGCCTGTGGCTCGGTTACACCTACCACTACGCCAACCGTCAGAAGGGCTACGGTTCGTCCGACACCGTTTATGTTTCCAGGATGACCTGGCCCGGGATGAAGCCGGAATATACCGGAAAGGATCCGCGTTCCACTTACCCGGGCAACGTCAACACGGCCCAGCAGAACACTTTCAAAGATGAAAAGGGTGACTTCTATTTCCTTGCCTGCCCGGGCATTGTACGAGGTGCAAACCCGTATCAGCCGACTGCCGTTTACCGGATAAAAGCCGGCGAGCAAACCCTCGACAGCACTTATTTTTTTAATATTTCCGCTTCCGCAGTGCAGAACCACGCCTACGGCCTCTGGTACCTTGGCCACAGCAAAGCATTGCTGAGAAGTGAGCGCAAGGACCTGTTTACAACTTACAAAGAGCATTATCTAATTCCGCACAACGAATATTTCGAGGTCGATTTACAGAGCAGGGAGGTAAGGAAGCTGAACCTGCCGCTCGACAAAGGCAGCTCGCGGACCTGTGTCCTGGTCGAAAACGACAAGGCCTATATCACCATCAACGACGGCAAAGGCAACAACGACGTGTGGATCTACAACCCGGCAGACCGGCGCCTCACGAAGGGGCTGCACCTCGAAGGAGACATCGACTATATTTTCCGGCTGGAAAAACTCTACCAATAGTTATTTAGAATAATTAAACTTTTTTTTCTTTTTCACTGTGGGAAGCGCCTGTTTATGCAACTAAAATTACGTCAGAACATACCATCCTCTGATTTTGCGTAATTTTTAGTACCAGGCATGAGTCAAAAAAGCATTCTTTTTATATTTCTAACCCTTGCGATTACGGTCCTGGCTTCAAGCCTGCAGGCCCAGAACCGGTCGACACTTTCCGGAAGGGTCATGAGCGCCGCCGGAGAGCCGCTCGAAGGTGTCACAGTTGCAGCTGACGGTCTCAACCTGGGAACCAAAACTGAAAAGGACGGCCATTTTACAATTGCCTTCGAAAGGCCGGGAGCCTATACCCTGGTTTTTTCAAGCGTCGGCTATGGGGCTAGCAAAGAAAAAGTACGTGTTGAACCCGGGCAGCGTCACCCCGCCCTGCAAATTGTATTGCAGCCGGATACCCAGCAGTTCAGAGAGGTAACCGTTCGGGGAAAAGGTGAAGCCCGGCAATTGCGGGAACAAGCCTTTACGGTAAACGCCATTGATACCCGGAAAATAGCCAACACCACGGCGGACCTCGGCCAGGTGCTGAACCGGACCACCGGAATTAAAATGCGCGAACAGGGAGGCGTCGGCTCCGACTTTGAATTCTCTATCAACGGCTTATCCGGGAAATCCGTCAAGCTTTTCCTGGACGGCGTGCCGCTCGATGTACTGGGAAGCGCAATGAATCTCAACAATATCCCGGTTAACCTTGCACAACGCATAGAGGTGTATAAAGGCGTGGCGCCGGTTGAGCTGGGTTCCGATGCCCTGGGCGGGTCGGTGAATATTGTCACCAACCAATCTCTTGACAATTACCTGGACGTAAGCCACAGCTACGGCTCTTTTCAAACCCACCAGTCGGCCCTCACGGGCCAGTACGTGTACAAACCGGCCGGGCTGGTGATCAAGGGAAGCACGTTTTTCAATTACTCGAAAAACAACTACCTGATGCGCGGCGTGGAGATCTGGGATCCCGAAAAGTATGAATATGTATCCCGGGATTTCCGCCGGTTCCACGACCGCTACAAATCGTGGATGGGACAGGTGGAAATCGGCCTGATCAATAAAAAGTGGGCGGATGTACTCTTTGTGGGAGTGGGCTACACTACCTACGACAAACAGGTCCAGACGGGCGTCAGGCAAACAATCGTCTATGGCGGCGTATTGAAAGACGGCGAGGGCAAAAACATAAGCCTCCGCTACAAAAAGGACAGCCTGTTCAACAACAGGCTGAACATCGGGGTTTACGGGACGTATTCTTACGACCACTACGTTCTGTCCGACACTACGCTCCGGAAGTACAGCTGGGACGGCAGCTATGTCACCGGAAACCCGGAAACCGGAAGCCTTCGCCTGACGCACGTCAACCGCCCCCGGCTCTTTGCAAGGCTCAATGCGACCTACAAACTCGCGGAAAATCACGACCTGAACCTCAACTATACCTTTGACGACGTTGAAAACCAGACCTACAATTCACTTACCTCGTCAGATGATGACATGCCGGGTAAATTGGGAAAACACATCGTGGGCGCGGCCTACCAGGTAAAGCTCTTTCAAAAGTGGACCAACACCTTTATGGGCAAATATTACGGCATTGACCTGAACAAAAAACAATACGATTACAGCCTCTCCAAAATAGTGTCGCTCCGCGATTTCCAGAATTATGCAGGGTACGGGTGGGCATCGGTATATAAACTTTCCCCGAACACCGGTATAAAGACCTCATACGAGCATACTTACCGGCTCCAGGATGTAAATGAAGTCTACGGCGACGGCTACCAGGTTCTGAACAACATGGAGCTGAAGCCCGAAGCCAGCGACAATGTGAACATCGGCGGATTTTACGGAAGCAACAGCGGCCGGCAGGACTGGTTCGTGGAAGCTTCAGCCTTTTACCGCAGTGCGAAGGGCTTTATCTATGCCAACCAGTATGACAACAACCAGCTCCAGTACCAGAACCTCTCGAACGTGCTGGTAAAAGGATTTGATGCGGAGGCCAGGTATCACTACGGCGGCGTTTTCAATGCACTGCTGAATATCACCTACCAACATGCGCTCGATAACACCCGGTTCGTAAACAACAACAGCTCCGGGGGGCAATCGGCTACCTATCGGAACCGCATACCCAACCAGCCCTGGTTATTCGGCAACCTCGACCTCGGGCTGGGTAAAAACCTCGCTTACGGCGGCGGCGCACGCCTGCAGTTTACATGGAGTACGCACTACACCCATTGGTATTACCGGTCGTGGGAGGGCTTCGCCACTGCCAATTCGCTCGCGACTATTCCCCGGCAGCTGGTTCACAATGTGATGCTGTCTTATTCCATGCAGAAAGGGCGTTATAATGCCTCGCTTGAGTGCCGGAACCTCACCGACCAGCTTGTTTACGACAACTTCCGCCTGCAGAAACCCGGGCGTGCAGTGTTCTTCAAACTTCGCTTTTTCATTAGCTAACAAATACATTTTATCAAATCAACCGGTTTATATGCTTCATTTCAATAAGTACCTTTTCGGGGCCCTGGCGCTGGCGTTCAGTTTTGTCTCCTGTAGTGATGATTCTCCGGGAACTGAGCCCCCTGCCCCCGAGCCGTCGTCTTTTGCCGTCTGGGCGCAACTCGGGAGCTGGCCCAATACCAACTACTACCTGATGGGGGTCAACAGCCTTACGGAAGGAAGTTTTAAGCTGGAAGGCAATGGTATCGATGTGACGACCATTCTGAACAACTCCGTCATCACCAAGGGCGGGTTCTACTATTTTTACAATACCACCGAAGGTAAATTCGGCAAATACAAAATCGAGAACGGCAAGGTAACGGTCGTGAAGGAGTTCCCTTTCACCCATCTCCTCTCGCTCGCCGGCCACACCTGGATCGACGATAATACCCTTGCCATGATCGGGGGTGTTCCGGGCGCAAAGGCTGTGAACTATGCAATCATCAATACCACCGCCATGACGGTGACCAGGACGGGTACGGTCAGCGGCCTTCCAGCCGCGCCGGACAGCCATCCGTTGTACCGCGTAGGCGGCGACATCCAGTACAAGGACGGGAAAATATTCTTTTCGGTAATCAACTACAACGGCTCCGACTTCACATTGTACAAGCAGCTTAATACGATGGCCCTGTCCTACCCGGACTTCGTGGTGACCAAGGTCTCAACCGACACCCGTACCGCCGGGCTGGGCAACACATCGGGTTATTATGCGACTTCATTTGTCGACGAGGCGGGCGATATGTATTTTCTGACCAGCTGGAACGGAATACTCGCCGGCGGAGAGAACTCTAAAAAAAGCATCTACCGCATAAAGAAAGGATCGGATGTGCTGGATCCAACCTACTACATGGACGTGGAAGCTGAAATCGGATTCATTGCCGCGTCGGGTTTGTTGATGAACCTGGGCAACGGGAAAGCGATTATCAAGTACCAGACAACCGCGGACAGCAACACGGCCAAAACGAGATTTTCGATTATCAACCTCGCCACCGGCAAAGAAATCCGCAAGCTCACAGAAGTTCCGGATGCGGCAACCAGTGAAAGAAACGTCTATGTAGAGGCCGGGAAGGCCTATATCGCGGCCTTGTCCGGAACCGGAACGGACTATATCTGGATCTATGATTCTGCCACCGATAAAGTGACCCGCGGACTCCAGCTGGAAGGCGGCTATACTTCTTTCTCCCGCATCGATAAATTACAATAAACGTACGTTCCGGCGCCGGTCTGTAGCCGATGCCGGAACGATTTTCTCCTTTCTGCAATTGCTCCGTCACCACTATGGAAAAACCTGTAACACTCACTGAAAAAAGACCTGTTACCGTTAAACCGGAGGCGTCGCGGCTTCGTCGGTTCAACGACTGGTTTCACCTGTGGGTCGGCATTGCTTCAGGCATTCCCGTCATCATTATCAGCCTGACCGGCGCCCTACTGGTGTTCGAGCATGAAATCCTGGAAATGTCGAGGTCGTGGTGGAAAGTGGAAATCCCCGCTGATGCCACGCCCCTCCCGCCGTCGGTCATCCGCTCCAGGGTAGCGGAGCAGCTGCCTGAAATGAAAGTCCGCAGGTTGTGGTATTATGGAGAAGGGCGGCCGGTAAAAATTACACCGGACAATTCGGACTCCCTCATTTTTGTAAGTCCCTATACCGGCAGGGTGCTGGCTCTGGAAGACCACGAAAACGTGTTTGAATTTATAGAAGAAGGCCATTTCCACCTTTGGCTGCCCGACAAGATCGGCACGCAGGTTGTTTCGTGGAGCACGGCGGTCTTCTTCTTTTTGCTCGTGACCGGGATGGTGCTCTGGTGGCCAAAAAAATGGAGTGGACGGGACGTAAAGCAAGCCTTCACCATTAAATGGAAAGCCAGGTTCAAACGCATCAACTATGACCTTCACAATGTACTCGGGTTCTACACCCTGTCGTTGGCGGTGATCATGGCGTTTACAGGTCTGATGATGGGCTTCGCCTTCTTTAACAAGTCGGTTCTGAAAATGCTCGGCGGACAGGACGGAAGCCCGGAAGTGACCGTTATCGACGACGGCCCTGAAACTGTGCCGGCCACGCTGGAGGGTAAAGTTGACCACATCTGGAAACTGGTAACCACCGAAATGGGTGAGTTTGAAAAGGACCAGATCAGCATCCACTTTCCCAAAGAAGACGGTAAATTTATTTATGCCTGCACCGACATGTACCACGGTACCTGGCGGGAGCTGTATTTTGACATCCATACCCTCGCGCTGCTCTCTACTTCGCAGTCCAAAATCGCCGAAGATACGCCCGCCAACTGGCTGAGAAGATCGAATTTCTCCCTGCATGTCGGCGCATTCGGAGGACTGTTGACGAAATGGCTGTTTTTCTTTGCAAGCCTGGTTTGTGCAACGCTGCCCGTTACCGGCTTTTATATATGGTGGGGAAAACGGAGGAAAAAGCCAGGAAAAAAAGGAGGAACTCGTCTCCGAACCGTTAAGGGCAGGTAAGCCGGGTAGCAAGCCCCGAAGCTCCTCCTCGGCCCTGCTACCCAAGCCGCCGGCGGCAGATGAAACCATTCCGTGCCTTGTAAAACCGGTGTTGCACCGTATGTTTGCCCTGCACCGGCTACTTTTTCCAACCTTTTCGTCCGGAAAATTCTCTATGGAAGAGACGATCCATTCAGGAGATGAGGACATTCCTTTCCCTGGTACTTTTTACAAAAGGGCAGTCTGATATAAATACGTTCGAACTAAACCTGAAAAAGCTTGAAAATCACCTGTTACGGAATCCTTGCCATGGTTACGCTGCTCACGGCGCAGGCATGCAGAAAGAAGGAGGTAGACCACGAGACGGCGCCCTTCGCAGGCGTCTGGCGCCTGACAAGCGTCTGGGATAGCACGGCCGAAGGCGGAAATGCCTGGCGAAACCCGGCGGAAAGCGACCACTTTGACCGGTTCGTTTTCCGAAGCGACGGTGTATTGGTCGACGAAGAAGGGGAACCTCTTTGCTGTGTTCCCAATGTCTACCTTGTCGATGGCGCGAGGTTCACGGTAGTTCCCGACCAAAAGCAAACCGCTCCCCGCTGCGCGCACATTGACTGTATTACCTGCGAATACTGGACGCTTACTCGCTCGGAAAACACACTGGAAGTTTCGGGATGCGAGCAGCATCCTTTCCGGTACAGGTTCGAACGAATGTAAGGGAGGCCGGGCTGAAGACTTTCTCAAAAAGTGGACAAAGAGCAGCTATTTAGCAACAGGTTCGGCGTCAATTTTCACGATCAGGGAATCCGTACAGTTATACGACGCAAATATCCCGAAGCCTCCCTTAATATTGTTGCTCACATCGACGGGTTCTTTGAAAACGGGCAGGATACCTGATTCCTCCGCGTTTGTCAGCCAGGTATCATATTGTGACGAGGTCCTTATATATTTCCACAGGCTTTCTTCGAAATTGGCCAGGGTAAAACTTGCCTTGGCAGGCCCCACCCTTCCGGGGTTCGTCTGGACCGAGTCCCGGATGATGTTGATTCCGCCGGGCTGACGGTCCCACAGGAACACTTCTGGCTCGACCATTATGGCGTTGCTGTTTTTCAGGTACCGGATCTCGCCTGGATAGTAGTTGGTTGCAAATTCCATGCTTTGCCACGCCTGGAAATACTTATGTGCTTCCGGGTTGTTCCACACCAGCTCATAAACCAGGAAATCGTTCCGGTGGTGATGGGTAAAGGAAACCAGTTGCGGCTTAGGCGGGATAACACTGTGCCCGGTAGCCGTGACGCCATCCTGCGTTTGTACGGTAAGCGTAAGGCTGCTACCCGCCTCCAGGTCATGAAAGGGGTTGACACACTCATAACGCTCTGTATCCGCATAATAAGACAACAATGCCTCGCGCGTACCGTCCGAAATGGTCACGCGGGCATTCTTTTCGATGAGCATATCATAGGGAATCCTTTTAGAAAGGCCGGAAGCACGAAAAACGTACACCTTTAAAGATGAGTCCCGGGGAGAAACCACAGCACTCACCGACAACAGCTTATCCACCAACACGTTCTGAACCTCTACTCCCGGGTCACAAGACATCAGGCCCAACGCCAGAATCAATACCAACCACGCATCTCTCATATAGCTCCTATTCTAAAATTATAACTGATCGACGGAACGATCGAAAACATTGAGCGGCCCTTGATTTCAGCCTTTCTTCCGCCAACCGCGTTAGGGTCATAGCGGATATAAAAGTAAGTATGATTTTCCCGGAGGTAGGCGTTGTAAAAGCTGATCTCCCAGTAACGGCTTCCCCACTTTTTCTTTTTGTGAAACTGGATCCCCAGGTCAAGCCGGTGATAACCAGGGGTTTTAAAGCTATTCCGGTAGCCGGCATAAGCCCGGCTGTCCAGGTACCGGTAGTCATGTATGGCATAACGGTCCAATCCATAGGAAAATGCATAGGGTGCGCTGACATAGTTGCCCGTGTAATACACCCAGTTAGCAGAAAGCTTTACTTGATCAGACAACTGGTAGCTGCCCGTAAGCGATAAATTATGTCGCCGGTCATATTTTGGAAAAAAGGGCTTGCCGTTGTTCAGATCCGGGAATTGATGCACCGTCCACGATAACGTGTAGCCAATCCACCCGGTCAGCCGGCCAGCGTCTTTCCGAAGTAACAGTTCGGTCCCGTAAGACTTCCCTTTGCCAATTGTAATGTTTTCCTGCCAGGGGATGTCCCTGGGCTCATCTCCTATCGATAGAAAACTTGCTCCATCTTTATACGCGGTAATATGGCGCATCCATTTCCGGTAAGTACTCATCGTTAGCTCAATACCGGGTTTAGCAAAATACTTTTTGAGCGTGCCTGATACCTGGTCGGCCTGCTGCGGCGGCGTATAGGCGGTGACCGGTACATATAAATCCGTAGATAGCCCCAGCCCGGTGTTCGACAACAAATGGACAAACTGATTGGTCCGGGACCAGGCTGTAGTCAGAACGATCTCCCCGGGCAATCGATGGGCTACGGATAACCGGGGCTCCGGGCGGAAGAAATCCTTCCCGGCAGTAAGCAGTGTACTGAAACGGAGCCCGAAGGAGGCCTCCCAACGCTCGTTAAGCGTAAACCGGTCTTCTGCGTAAAGCGCTATTTCCTGGTTTCGTTCAAACTCGCTTACACGGTTACTAAACCCGGTGGCCGTATTCCCGGCACTGTAACGCCTGGGCCTGAACCCGTGCCCTATCCATTGGCCGCCTGCACGAAGCGTATGCCGGCGCGAGAGAAAATAATCCATATCCGTTTTCAAACTATAATCCCATACGGATGAACTGAAATCCAGGTTTTCGGAAGTTTGCGTGGAATCGGTAACCCGGTGCTCCCGGCTGAGCATCGAAAAGCGGTAGCGGGTGTGGTAGAAGGTAGTGTTGACAAAACCACGGCTTCCTAACTGCCGGTTCCAGCGAAGAGTAGCGGTCGTACTCCCCCACCCCAATTTGTCAACCATCTCTCTGCGCGAGGATTTGCGGGTAACCACGTTTCGCTCCGAAAGCAGGTCGTTGGCCAGGTAAGCACTGATGTAAAGTTGGTTTTTGTCATCTACTTTCCAGTTCAGTTTCGCATTGAGGTCATAAAAATAATAGCCTAGCTTCTCATTGTCAGGCATGAATGGTTTCATGATCAGGTCCAGGTACGACCGCCTGCCTGATACAATGAACGAGGCTTTATCTTTTGCGATCGGCCCCTCAAGGGTAAGCCTTGACGAAGTCAGGCCAATTCCACCTTCCGCCCGGAACTGCTGCCGGCTTCCCTCCTTCATTTGCAGATCGAGCACTGACGACAGCCGGCCGCCGTAACGCGCGGGAAAGTCATCTTTCCAAAATGAGATGTTACGTATTGCATCGGCATTAAAGGCTGAAAACAGGCCGAATACGTGGTTTGCGTTGTACACCGGCGCCTCATCCAGCAGGATAAGGTTTTGGTCGGCCCCTCCTCCCCGCACGTAGAAGGCGGCGAACCCTTCCGTTCCCCGGCTGACCCCGGGCAGTAGCTGCAGCGACTTTATAATATCGCGCTCGCCCAATAATGACGGAATGTTTTTCAAAGCATTCACCTGTAGCTTTATAAGATTGGAAGACGGCGTAACTTTTTCCGATATCACCACTTCTTTCAACCTTGTAACTACCGGAACCAACGCAATCGAAACCGTATCGTCGGCCAGTGCGCTGACTACTTTTTCGAACCGCTCATACCCGAGGGCGGAACAAACCACGCGGATGCTGTCGCCGCCCGGAACACGAAGGCTGTAGAAGCCATACGCGTTGGTAAGCGCTCCCTTCGTGCTCCCGGCTACGGTAACGCTTGCAAAAGGCACACGCTCCCCACTACTGTTTTCGTAAACATAGCCGCTTAGCGTGATCACGGTTTGGGCAGTGGTAGCCGAATAAAAAAACAGCAACACCACCGCCCCCAAAAAAGAGAAATACGATTGGCTGAATATCCTCATATTGCCTTTGCGGTAAGGGTAGTCAATACCCCTGGCATATTGTCATTTGTGATCTGTTTAGCAGTAAATATATCTCCAACTACGGAGAATTCCCATTTTCCCCCGTTCAATAGACTATGCATGTGTTATATTCGCACAACTATGCCGAACAAGAACAATATTCAATTTCTTACATACAAAACTGATGAAAACAAAATCACTCCTCTGGACATTGCTCTATCTTTTAATTTTCACAATCGCCTACTACATCGGTTATCATACCGGATCGAAGGATTGCCTTGATCGTCTCGAAGGATACAAAGAGTGCCTGGACGAAGTAATAAAGCTCAGAAAATCAGAAATGCATGTCAGATAACAGCCCCGAAAAACAATAACATTATAGGTGTTTATATAGAATCATCTGCTACGTAAAATGTGAGAAAAAAAAGGGGGATTTCACAAAGAAATCCCCTCGCGCATCTCGATATAATCACCCGTGTAACGCCGGTCGATTTATTTTGACTTAATTCCCGGCCTCCCATTTTCACTGTCCGACCTTTGAAATCCTTTGCATAAAAAAGCGGAGTCCATTTTTCGTACATCTCGTCAGAAGGTCGGAAACAAATCCGTTCCCCGGCATACTCCTTACCTAAGCCGCACGAAGTTCTGGTCAAATATCTGATACCTTTTCTGACTTTATTTAAATCAAATTTTCAGCATATATCACTGTAAATAAATCAAAAAGTCGTATATTAATGCAAAAGAATCATTATGATTTTATTTAACGGGATGTAACAAATGAATCAAAAATCCGTACTACTAATCATCGCTGTACTTTTTATCGGGGCATATGCCATTAATTTTGGGATTGGATTACTGAGAAAGCCTGACGATTTCGCAGTATTGTCCGGAATGGTACTGATAATAGCCACTCTCTTTGGTTTTTATAATTCCATAAAACACATAATTAATAACAAAAAATGAAAAAATTTCTATTGTTCTCTGCTCTGTTTTCATTTGTTCTTTTGTTGGTCCTTTCTTGTAATGAACGTATTGATGCAGGGCATGAAGGAATACTGGTAAAGCTTTACGGCACCGGAAAGGGTGTACAGGACGTTTCATTGGTAACGGGCAGGGTTTGGTACAATCCGTTTACGGAAGAAGTCCATGAAACACCAACCTATGTTCAGACCGTAGACTACAAAGAATTCACTGTGAACGCAAAGGACGGCTCTGTTTTCACGGTAGATCCTACATTGTCTGTTAAAATTAAGGAGGGGCAATCGCCCGCCATTTTTACAAAATACAGGCGGCCGCTGAGAGAAGTGCTATCCGGAACTATGGAAAATCACATAAAAGACGTTTATCGGATAGAGTTCAACAAATATCTCACCGATTCAATCATTTCTCAACGGGAGCGATTTGAGGAAGCCATCCAGGCAAAAATGCAGAAATTTTTAGTGAAGGAGGGTTTCGAATTAGAACAGTTAACCAGTGGGATAAAACCGCCGCAGTCCATCACAGACGCAATTAACAGGAAGAACGAAGCCGTACTCAGGGCGCAGCAGGCCGAAAACGAACTGAGGGTTGAACGGGCTAACGCGGAGAAGCTCCTGGTCAGGGCAGATGCCGATGCAAAGGCGAATGAATTAAGGCAGCGTACGCTTACCCCATTGTTGATTCAACAGCAATTCATTGAAAAATGGGATGGTAAAACCCCTCTTTACGGCAACAGCCCTACTTTCTTCAAAAATGTTCAATAGACAAGAAAGGGTCGTTTGTACTTTCCCCAAAAAGTAAGGCATTTTTTGGGGGCAGCGAACGACAAGTTTGTATATCCCGCCTGCCGGCATTTCAATTAAAAAGATTCAGGAGAAGCAGCGCGAACTGTTTGAGGCAGAAGAAAAGCTCGTTTCACTCGAGGAAAAATGGATTCAAAATGATATTGGCAAAGAAACCTATCAGCGTTGACATGGCACATTCAATGATAACGTGCTGACGATCAGGGGAGCGATTGAAAGGTTGAGCAAAAACAGAAACCAAGCGTTTTCAATTCTTGATAAGAACCTGGCGCTATTAGGGGATTTACGCTTCGTCTATGAAAGGTCAGAAACCCTCGAAAAACGGGAATTTGTAACTCAGGTGTTCGACACGAACCTATACTACGAAAATGGGGTTTATCGAACACCTTACATGCTTCCGGTTTTTACCCATAACCACCTGATAATGAAGAAAGAAGGGTTACTGATTTTAAAAAAAGGGGATTTTCAGACGAAAATCCCCCTAGGTGCGCCCGAAGGGATTCGAACCCCTATCGATGGTACCGGAAACCATAATTCTATCCATTGAACTACGGGCGCGTTACGGGGTGCAAATATAGAGATTGGAATTATTGAAAAAAAGCTTAAAACCGAAATTATTATGTAAAAATGGCTATATATCACTGTTTCAGCCGCTTCAATAATTCCCAGTCCGCTACATCCGACAAATACATAAAGCAATGCAGCAGCGCGTTTGTATTCGTAATCAGCCGGTAGCCCGCTTCAAACGAAACCACATGAGTAGTAATGGACTCATTTTCGGAAGCTTCTCCGGTATGCCGCTCATGCAGCGCCCAAATGGCTTCAGACGACAAAATAAGCTCTGCGTACAGAAGATGCATCGCCTCGTCGCTGGTGGCCGTAGAAGGAAAAAAAACGCGGTCCGGATGAAGATGTACCAACTCCCCCCGTGTGATGGCAATTCCCGTCTCTTCGTGGACTTCGCGTATCGCTACGGCATAGGGGTCCGTCTCATCGTCGAGCATACCGGCAGGGTGCTCATAGGTGTGGGAACCATCGCAGATCCGGCGTTGGCGCACCAGCATCAGGAACTTCTCCCCTGTCCGTTCGTCGATGAGGCAGATAAGCACGCTCACCACTTCGCCCTTAATGAAACAAAGGGGCAACAGCTTTTCGCCCTCCGGAGTTACCGCGTCGGTATTCACCAGGGCAAACAGCAAGGACCCGTCCGCCCTGAATTTCTGATAAAGCGGCTCGATCCCCAGCAAATGGTTACCGTTCTTTTCCAGACGGCTTTTCCAAAGGGCAATTTTGTGACTTTCCAGAAGCCGGTCCCCCATGTGCAATCAATTAATTCTGGATATGGAAAGACAGCGCCAGGAATGGCATACCATACTGGTCGACAAAACGCTTCTGGTTGTTGCTGAGGGGCTCTTTTGTATTATACACCACGTTCATAAGCTGGTATCCCAGCTTGACGCCGAACTCCTGGTTGATCCAGAGGCGTACGTAAGCCTCGCTATGCCCGTTGCTTTTCTTGGTGGCAATAGGCAGAAGGCTGGCAGACTGCGGCGCGGCGCTTACAAGCGTATTATGAAGCTTCTTTACAGAGTCGGTTGCCTGCTGCAGGTCAGCGATTTTGTACAATACTTTCGAATTTTTCCCGAAGGACAGGTTCACCAGGTCAACATTCGCTCCGAATTCTATGTGCTCGAAATCAAAATTAACCGTCAGCCCGAATGCGGCATCGTAGGTAATAATCCGCTTGAGGCTGATCTGATCCTGCTCACCCGGATTACCGAGGGTTTTCAACACCGGGTTCCCGTTAATAACATTTCCGCCAAAACGCCCGGTCCAGCCGATGCCCAAAAAGCGCAAATTCCCGAAGGTAAGGTTCTGGTAATAATTGATTGTCGGAGTAAATGCATCTGAAGTAAAACCGGTACCGATATCCAGTCCGTAAGTGACCCTTGATAACCGCTGCGCCTGTAACCCGGAAAAGGTACTGATCAACAAAAAAGTGAGTAAAAAAAGTAATCGCATCATTGTGTTAGGTACGCTTGTCTCTTCAAAGGTATTGAAATACAACCATTGGCCTCCTATTCCCTGCTGATTTTGTTCCGCCGGACCGCACGTCACGCGTGCACCCCGCCTACGAATCCTGTCGCTTGAGCACGATGGCTGCCAATGAAGGCAGATCCATTTCCAATGAGGCGTTTCGGCCATGCCAAACGAGCTCCTGCGACTTTAACGGCGTACCGTTTGTATGCCCGCTTCCGAAAAACTCCGCCCGGTCGCTATTGAAAATTTCCCGCCATTCTCCGTCCTCCGGTACGCCTACTCTATATTTCTGCCTCGGAACAGGCGTTAAATTCAGCACGATAATCAGGTCATTTACGGAGTCGGTTCCTTTCCGGCTGTAGATTAAAACGGAATTCTCCCGGTCCTGCGTATCTATCCATTCAAATCCTTCAGGAGAAAAACTCAATTCATAGAGCGCAGGTTCCGAACGGTACAGCCGGTTTAAGGCCTTGACGCATTCCCTTACGCCCTTGTTTCCGGCGTTTTCCAGCAAATGCCAATCCAGGCTTCTGGCAAAATTCCATTCTCCGTACTGCCCGAACTCCCCGCCCATAAACATGAGTTTGGCGCCCGGGTGGGTAAACATATAGGTAAACAGCAACCTGAGGTTCGCAAAACGCTGCCAGTCATCACCGGGCATTTTTTCCAGGAGAGATTTTTTGCCATACACCACTTCATCGTGGGAAAGCGGCAGCATAAAGTTTTCCGAAAAAGCGTAAACCATACTGAACGTCAGCTGGTCCTGGTGCCATTTCCTGAACGCCGGGTTTTTCTCGAAATAATTCAGCGTATCATGCATCCACCCCATCATCCATTTCATACCAAAACCAAGCCCCCCTACATAGGTAGGACGCGAGACTCCCGGGAAAGCCGTTGATTCCTCCGCTATCGTCTGCACATCCGGGAACGCTGCATACACCGCCGAATTCAGCTCCCGCAGAAAGGCAATCGCCTCCAGGTTTTCCCTTCCGCCGAATCGATTGGGAATCCACTCGCCTTCCTTCCGCGAATAATCCAGGTAAAGCATCGAAGCCACTGCATCCACTCTCAACCCATCGACGTGATACCGGTCCAGCCAGAACAAGGCGTTGCTGATCAGGAACGAGCAAACCTCAAAACGCCCATAATTGAAGATATAACTTTTCCAATCGGGGTGGTAACCCAGCCGGGGGTCCTCGTGCTCGTACAGGGCCGTGCCGTCAAACCGGAACAAGCCGTGCAGGTCGCCCGGAAAATGGCTGGGTACCCAATCCAGGAAGACGCCGATTCCCGCGCGGTGCAGCTCGTCAATCAGGTACATCAGCTCCTGCGGCGTACCATTCCTCGATGAACAGGAGAAATAGCCGGTAATCTGGTACCCCCAGGAAGGTGGGTAAGGATACTCCATTACCGGCATGAATTCAACATGCGTGTAACCCATTTCCTGCACATAGGGGACCAGCCCGGCCGCTATTTCATTCCAGGTAAGGTGCCGTTCCGGGTCGGAAGGGTCTCTGCTCCAGGAGTCCAGGTGCACCTCATAAACCGAAATTGGGGCGTTCAACGCATTTTTTTCGCCCCTGTACTGCATCCATTCCGTATCATTCCATTCGTAAAAGGTATCACGGACAATCGAAGCCGTCCGCGGCGCCACCTCCGTCCAGAAAGCATAGGGATCCGATTTTTCCAGGTCTTCCCCGCTTTTTGACGTCAGAAAATACTTGTAGACTTCATTGGTACCAACGTCCGGCAGCCAGGTTTCCCAGATTCCGGAACCATCCCACCTCGGTTTCATGGGCGACGAACCACGATTCCAGCCATTAAAGTTGCCGATTACCGCCACGTAGGCAGCATTGGGCGCCCAAACGGCAAAATACGTGCCGACCACGCCGTTTTGTTCCATCACATGCGCCCCGAACTTTTCGTACAACCGATAGTGCTTTCCCTCCTTAAATAGATGGATATCCAGTTCGGTAAAACGACTGATATGGCCTGGTTCCGAACTGCTGTCTTTCAGAACAGCACTCACGTCAGAAGCGCGTTTTGCGAGGGAATTCTTCTTGTTCATAGTTGTTGTTGGTTGCAGGATCACCATATCCGGCGTTTTAAGTCGGATAAGATCGTAACGTTTGAATTATACTGCCAATTAGTCGTCTTACTTTTGGCGGGCCTCCCGGATCGCCTTTACAACCTCTTCTATTTTAGCCGGGGAAGGTGCGTTGCGGCTGTGATACCTGCCGTCAGGCCGGATAATATAATAAGTACCGGGAAGGCTCGGAGTTCTGTAATTCATTTGAAAAACCTGCTCAGGGTCAAGGAACAGGTGCGTTCCAGTGAGCCGGTTCCTTACAATAAACTGTTTCCACAATTTCCGTTCCCCGCTGTCAAAACCTTCTTCCGTGACTTGAGCGCGATCCGGGTCGGATGTATGCAGGAACAGGAAAACAACATCCTCGGGAAGCTGGCTCCTTAGTGCCGGTATAAAGGCGATGTCCTCTTTGCAGGCATCGGAATACATATCCCAATTCACTACATAGACCGGCCTTCCCAGGTAAAGCTTCTGAACGTCCTCCACCCAGGTCTTGCCATTCATATTGCTCTGTGCCAGCCAGATGCCTGGCAGCACTTCGCCCGGTATTTTCGTGAGGGCTGCTTTCTCAGCCAATCTGATATCAGCGGAATCCTTTACCTCCATCCTGTAGAGCTCGGCCAGCGAACGTTTCAGCCCGGCATTCTGCATGTTCTGCTGGAGATCCTGATAAAGGGCGGCCTTTTCGTCCAGGTCGTAGCGAAAGAAATCGTCGGCAAACGCAGCGGCGAGCAGCAACTCGCGGGTAGGCCCTTCGTACGCCTCCATCACGGGGGTATTGTTTCTTTCAAAGCTGGCGACGGTGGCCAGCGCAGCTCCGCCTCTTTTATACAGCCTGCTCAGAAGGTCCAGTTCCTCGCGGTCTACATTTTTCTTCTGTACAATCAGGTTCAGTTTGTCGGTTTCGGCGCTGGTAAGCGGCGCCACGTAACGAAGTACCAGGCGGGCAATCCTGTCTACCGGAAGCGAAGACGCATTGCGCCTGCTTTGCGGCATCCTGATATTGGCGCTTCGTGTAGCGTACTCCCTGAAACGGTTTACCCGCATTACTTTCTGGTAGGTGAGCGGGGAAGTCCCGAACCGTTTCACGTCCGCGTCGTCAGCAGCACTAAGCTCAATAAGATTGGCAAGCGAATACTCCATCAGGAAAGTTGCGCGCTCATCTTCAACAATTGAATTTACCCATTCCGAGAGCTCGTCTGATTGCTTTCCTTCGCTCAATAGGGCTGTCAACGCTCTTTGGCGAAGATTTCCCCGCTGCAGCAGGCTCTGTTTGGCCCCCTGGAGCCCCTGGTTCCAGAACGAACGTTCAAAATCCGCACCCAGCGACCTGTTGGCTTCAAACAGCTTTTTTTCCTGGTCGAGGTAATACGGGTAATAGTTATTGGCATTGGCATTGACCCCTCTGAAACGAAAGAGCCGCGCTGTCTTGAACATGGAGTCGGCGTCGAAGGTGATCTCGAGCTCGCCGGCCTTTGCCAGAAAAGTGGTAAAAACCTGTCCGCCGTAGTCGAGGTAAATTTCTTCCGATGCGGCCAGCAATGGCAGGGAAGCCCTGAAACTTCCGTCAGGCTGGAGATCGGCATTGACCGACAGTTCATTGGAGGCGGCCAGGATGTTATTGCGCGAAAACGTTATACTCGGCGCCTGCCGGTACAGCTTTCCGTTCAGGTTCAGAATCTTTCCTTTGATAACGACGGAATCCTGTTGTGCATAGCCAACCTGGAAGGTTGCGCAGGCCAACAACAGAGAGGCAAAAAAGCGGTTCATATATTCAGGAGTTGAAACCCAATCAGTTACGGCCGGTTACTAACCGTTCAAGCGCCGGTGAAGTAAAAATAAAATTAATTCCCGGGCAACGCTGGAATTCCTGATAAATATTTAGTTACTGCGATGCCGGCCCCGCCGGGTCTTCCCTGTCCTCGTAGCGGACTTTAATGCCGTGATAGTATTCCTGCTCCTGGTAGTCCTTCCGGAGAGGATATCCCTCCCAATCCGCGGGGAGAAGAATTCGGCGCATGTCCTGGTGCCCTTCAAACCGGATACCGAACAAATCGAAGACCTCTCTTTCATGCCAGTCCGCGGTACGCCACAGGTCGCTTACCGTCGGAACCGAAGGCAGGGCTTCCCCTCCCCTTTCCACCACGACTTTCAGAATGAAGCCATGGCCGAACGGGATTGAATTAAAATGATAGATAACCTCCATGCTCCCGTTTTCCGGACCATTGTCGATGCCGGTCACACAAGCAAGGTAGTCAAAGTAAAGACGCTCGTCTTCGAAGAGCACCTGGCATACCTTTCGCAGGGAAAACGCTTCTATTTCTACAAAAGGCTGAATTGCATTTGCATTTACGGAGACAAAGGCATCTTCTCCCAATGCTTCTTCCAGAACCGATACAATTTCGCTGAATACCATTACTTCACGCTTAAACGGCCTGATTTTCCACTTCCAGCAACAGTTTGGGGGCAAGCGGACGGTCTTTCCTTATTTTTTCCTGTAACTTGAGGAACCCGCCAATGAGTGCTTCCGGCCGGGGCGGGCATCCCGGTACATATACGTCAACCGGTATGATCCGGTCTACGCCTTTCACCACATGATAACCGTGTTCCCAGTAAGGGCCTCCACAATTGGAGCAGCTCCCCATTGATATCACATAGCGGGGTTCCGGCATTTGCTCGTACAGGCGGCGTACCCGGTCTGCCATTTTAAAGGTAACCGTTCCCGCAACAATCATCACATCGGAATGCCGTGGTGAAGGGCGCGGAAATACGCCGAACCGCTCGAGGTCAAAATGGGAGGCATAGGCCCCCATCATTTCTATGGCACAGCAAGCCAGGCCGAAGCCCATCGGCCACAGTGAGGAAAGCCTGGCCCAGTTAATAAGTTCTTCTGCAGTAGTGAGGATTATCCCGCCGTCCCCGGTTTTAATTCGGTCCATCTCAATTCCTTAATTCGGTGTCGGTCCCGTCTGATCGTTTCTCTCCTGCCTCCGGTTGAATTCTTCGTACAAGGCCATGGGAACGGGCGTGTTAATTTTGGAGCGCTCCACCTGCGGCATAACCCAGTCCAGGTATCCTTTGCGCCAGGCGTAGGCCAGGCCTATCACCAGCACCAGCACAAAAACAGCCATTTCAGCCATAGCAAACCACCCCCAGACGCCATCCGTCTGCGCAATCAGCGCCTTGTCTCCGAATACGATGGCCCAGGGGAAAACAAAGAGTAATTCCACTTCGAAAAGCACAAAAACCAACGCAATCACATAAAATCGCATCGTGAACTGTACATTGGCATTTCCCTGGGGATCCTCTCCCGACTCGTAAGTGGTAAGCTTTTCGTCGTTGGGCTTTCTCACCCGCAGCAGCGAAGAAATACCTAGAACTACCGAGATTAAAATGGTGCCTCCAAGCAGGAAAAGCAATATTTGTCCGAAATCAGAAACCAAGTACCCAGTTTTTTAGTGAATCCTGCGATCCGCTCCCTGCCATTTTTCCCAGGCAGCCCAATCGTTTCACGAAGTTAGGGGAAAGGAGGCGAATCCGGAAATGGAATTTGAATTTAAAACTGAGGTGTGAGGTTTGAGGTGTTGGGCTCACACCTCACACCTCAAACCTCACACCTCACACCTAATACCCCAACCTCACCTCCGACAGCAGCCCTGATGGCATAGGGTCCCAGCGTGAGGCTTTAAATGGCTTGCCGGAGATGTCGATCATGTTAATGTCGTAGAACTTTTTCCAGCCGGGGTTTACTTCGTCGAACAACCGCATATAGTTGGCCGAAAGATTGGTGACCTCTATCACCAGCAGGTTTTTCTGCTTCTTCAATACACCGGCCGGTACCGAAAGGCGGAACGGGATACTCCAGACTGTTCCGATCGGCTTCCCGTTTATCTGTACGTCTGCCACTTCCCTCACATCCCCCAGGTCAAGCTCAAACGTTTTGTCCAGGGGCACGCCGGCGGGTAAATCAAAAACCAGGGAATAGGCAACCGTACCGGAGAAATAGCGTGCAGAATCTGAAAGAGTTGTCCAGGACTGAAGTGTTTCCATCCCGGCTTCCGGCAAACCGCCGGGCCTCCCTTCTTTAAAGACAAGTTTCCAGCTACCCTTCAGCGTCGCGCTTCCTGTTTTCATATCAGGGACCGCGCGGGCCACAGGTTGCTCGCCCGCAAGCAGCATCAGCGATTTCCCGGGAGGAAGGTCCAGAAAATACTCCCTGCCTGCGTTTGTTTCCCGAACCGGCAGGGGCTGCTTTTCCCCTGTCAGCGGATCGATCGCCACTATGCTCCCGGAAAAAAGATTAATTTTCACCCAATCTTCACCGAATTTATCCGCCAGGTTGGCAACAAAATAAAAGGGTTGGTTTTTATAGGATTTCCGGATGAACGACAGCCCTTTTTCCGCCATGCTCTCGGCATTTACCCCTACTGAAGACAAGTCCTTTTCCCAATCGCCCGAATGGAGCACGCTGGCTTTTTTCAGCAGCCGGTCCATGTTTTCCACCAGTAACCGGCTTCGTTCACGGTTTCCCTTAAGACCGGTCGCTCTCCCGGGAACATCGCCCGCAAACACTATTTTAACTCCCTGGTCGGCAAGGCGAAGTAGCTCCCTGACGGTAGACTCCGGCATGTACAAACCGGACGGAATGAGGATGGTCTTATACCGGCCATGCCCGGCCGATACTTCTCTGCCCCCAACCCCATTGAGAAGGGCCAGCTGCGCGTCGGAAATATAATCAAAAGTAAACCCGCGTTTCCAAAGCCGGCCGGCCAGCGCACCCACCGGGAGCGCCGTCAACCATCTTTCGGTATAGTGAACACCGAGACTTATCAGTTCCTCGGGCTCCTTTGCAGGAGTCGCCCATAGGTCGTGTATCGGGAAGTACAACAGAATATCATTTTCGGGTTGGCTGGGTTGGAGGTAGGATTGTATCCGCGTCACGTAGGCATTCAGGTATTGAAAATGCTTGTCAAAATGCGCGTGAGGACCGTAATTGGTTGAAGCATAGAACAACCACCCCGGAAATGCCTCACGTTTAGGCGTGTAAGTGGTGCCGTGGTAAAAAACATGATTGATTCCGGCTACAAAAAGCTCGTCGATCTGGGGCTTTGCCTGCGACAAAGACACTTTAAAATGATTGGCCAGCCAGGTGGTGGTTTCACTGCTTACCAAAGGCTTGCCCTTCAGATGCGCCGGAGATGAAGCCATTTTCATCGCCAGCGGGTCAGGCTTACCGGATTTCTCAACGCTATAGTCGGTATCAACCCGCAGTCCGGGGATGGAAAACCCGCTGTTTCCGAAGGACTCTGTTTCCGGGATATCCGCCTCTGCATAGAGGTCCAAAAGATTCCCGGGAGAACCGTGCGCCTGGTACCTGGTCTTCATTCCCTTCCTGTTGCTCCACGACACCCATGGCCGCGCGTAATTTTCCAATACCAACTCTGAAATGGTTTCCTGGTAGTCCATCCGGGCCAGCGTTTTTTCTTCATCCGGGCCGTTTACCCTGAGCTTTGCCATTGCCTCCCTGAAATCATATCCTCTCCTTTTTCTGAACTCCTCCTCGAAACCCTGGGTCCAGTTGCCCCCGTACACCTCGTAAGAGTCATTGTACATCGACCTGGGCAAAAGCCGGCTCCCGGCGAATGCGCTGTCGAACCGCTGCAGGTAATTCTCCATATTTCCAGCGCCGAAAGGGTCAAGTACAAGGCCTTCACCGCCGGGCGCAGCCCGTTTTACCTTTTGCCCCGTAGGAGAAACCACTATGCTGTCGGGCAGGAGCTTCCATTTCTTTGCGGCCAGTTCCGGAGTTACATTGGGTCCTCCAAAGGGCCAGCCGGTCCCCGTAGTCATGTCCACTCCCAGCCCCAACCTGTTTCCTTCCTGAATGGTGTGCTCCAGAAGTGACAGCCATTTTTTCTTCAGAAAAGGCACAAAGGCCGCTTCATAACCCTTTACGCCATAAATCGGAATAATATGGACCCCGCCAAGCCCTTTTTCGGCAAAACGCTCCATCTGCCAGGTGATATCTTCGGGTGTGGCTGCGCTTCCCATCCACCACCAGTAAGTCCAGGGTTTGGTTGTAAAAGAAGTCTGGGCGTTCAGTGGGAAAGACAGGCCGGTACACAAAAGACAAAAAAGCATCCCGATACGCAGGAAGCCGGAAAGAATACGAAAACTAGTCATCATTCAATATTAAAGGCGGATGTGCGGTCAAAACCCGCACATCCGTAAGCAGGTAACGGCAATATTATTTTTCGAGTTGTGCTTTCAGATTGGTCAACCCCTGGTCAAAGTCCTTTCCCATGTCATAGAACAGGCCCATCAAATTAAAAGGATAAGGTGATTGCCCGGAAATACCCCAGGTAACCTTCGTTTGCTCCGCGCCGGCAGCCTCGGTGAGAAAATAGGATTTAGCCGGCTCGCCGAAGCCAAAATCGAGTTCGGCGTCCAGACGCTCCCCTTCTTGTATCCCTGTTATCCTCTGCGATCCTTTCCCCAGTTTCTCGCTGTCCCAGCTGTACTTAAAACCGACGGTCCCGTCGGTTCCTTCGTAGTTTTTTTTCATGCCCGGGTCCGACAACTGCCAGACACCGTAGTGGTCCTGGTTTTTAATATACTTCAGATAATCAAATACCTCCTGCCTGGGCTTGTCTATCACGATACTGCGCTCGGTCTTAAAGGTTTTGGGCACAAACAGTGCCACAATCAGCGGTATGGCGACAAGCACCACAAGGACAATCAGGATTTTTTTAAGCGTTTTCATAGGTTTGGGGGGTAAGGTATGAGGTTTGAGGTATGAGGTATTAGCGGCAAGGAATGAAGCTCACGCCTCACCCCTCACACCTCACTCCTAACCAGCATTTTTCAGCACTTCAACATCTATCTTCCTCATTTTCATGAGTGCGCTAACGACGGCCGGACCTTTTTGCGGGTGGTTCATCAGGGTTCCTATATTGCGGGGAACAATCTGCCATGATACGCCGAACCGGTCTTTGAGCCAACCGCACATACTTTCCTGCCCACCTTGGGTCAACTCATTCCAGTAGTAATCGATTTCAGCTTGTGAAGCGCATTCCACCACGAAAGAATTCCCTTCCGTGAAATCGAAATCATGCGGTATCGAGCTGCTCATAGCATTAAATTTACAGTCCAGAAGGGCAAATTGGGTAAACAGGAGTGTCCCCTCCGGAAAACCGGCATCCGCCGGGTACGGTGCTTCCAGCAAAACCTTACCTTCGGGAAATACCTGCCTGTAATATTGCTGTGCTTCTTTCACCCGGCCCCGTTTTTCGTTGGCAAAAAGTAAGGTGGGGAAAATCTTTTGATCGGAACCGGCATCGTCCGCATCTAACTGCCAGCTGACACCATATTTATCTGATAACCAACAATACCGGTCACTCCACTCATATTTGCCCGGCGCCATCAGCACGGTTCCGCCGGTTACCAGCGCAGTGTAAAGCCGGTCCAGCTTTTCTGCGCTGCCGCAATATACATAATACGACACCGCCTGGTTCGGGCTGAACCCGGGGCCACCGTCCAGGATCATAAGCCTTGTATTTTCGACGGTAAAAACAGAAACCATCGGCGCCTGCTCAATGATGGCCCCGTGATCGAAGACGCTGCTGTAAAATTCGGCTGCCTCCCGCCCGTTTCCATCGAACCAGAGACAAGGGTAAAGTTGCTTGTTCATGCTGACAAATATCACAAAAACACTGTAAGTTATAACACTTTTTATACATCCGGTTGCGGGATTTCACACTTTAATTTGTCCGGCAAGGCGCCTGCCGGCGCGCTATCCGCAAATCAAAGGTGATAAAACGGCGCTGAGGGATTTGCTACGGGAATAAATCTAAATTACTAACTTTGGAAAAACTGGTGCTGACCACTGGCCTCTATGACCATCATCGAGTATATTTCCACCATTACCAATCCCGGAGAAGAAGCCCGCAAAAAGATTTCCGCCGTGGTTTCACGGCTCGATCTTGCCCGAAAAACACTTCTCTATCAGGAAGGCCAGGCCGTCAACCATCTTTTTTTTATCGAATCCGGGCTGCTCCGGATGTATTACGTCAACCGGCAGGGAAAAGAAATCACCTACGGTTTTTATGCAGAAGGACAGTTTGTGACCGTCCCGGAGAGTTTTTTCAGCCAAACTTCCAGCCGATACTACCTGGAGCTTCTGGAAAATTCTGTATTACAACAACTAAGCTACGCAGATTTTATTTTACTGACCCGGGAATTTCCAGAAGTGAAGGACATTGAAAACCATGTACTTCGCTACTTCCTGCGGATCTCATCGGAAAGAATTGTGGCGCTTCAATTCCAGACGGCAGAAGAACGGTATCAGGCACTTCACCAGTCCTTGCCTACTATACTACAAAGAGCGCCCCTCGGGGCCATTGCTTCCTATCTGGGTATTGCGCAGGAAACGCTCAGTCGTATCCGCGCCAAAAAAGTGATGTAGGAATTTCGGGGTTTTGTACCACCAGCCTTCTCCGATATTTCCCGAATAAAACACCCGGTCTTTGCTTTTTTGACTTATATCAAAAGAAAGCATTGCCGCATGCCTGTACTTTGCATCATCAAAAAATACAACTCAGAACCATATGAAAAAGACTTGGATTTCCGGTTTGCTTATGGGAATGGCCGTTGCGGCAACACAACCCCTATATGCACAGGAGGCACCTACCCTGGACGAATTAATCAACAGCGCAATTGAAAACAGCCATGTGCTTGCCGACAAGAAACTGGACCTGGATGCCACTGCCCTGGATAAGAAAAGGCTGCAGGAAGCCTATCTCCCGCACGTCGACCTGTCAGGAAAATATTCATTCATGGCAAGCGCCATCAACATCAAAGCCCCGGCGAATGTTGTCCCCGAACTGGGAATTAAATTACCACCGTTAGACAACAGCTTTACCAACCGCGCCAACCTGGTGGCCGGCGGCCTCAATGCCGACATGCTACTCTATTCAGGCGGCAAGGTGCCCTACCTGAAAAAAGCCGTAGATGCCAAAATAAATGCACAGACCGCCTTACTCGAGACCGATAAACAACAGATTATCAGTGACGTGAGCGCTGCCTATGACCAAATGGCACTGCTGGCCCAGGTTAAAGTCGTGCTGAATGAAAGCCGGAACCGTCTTGAAGCCAACGCAGAAACAGCCGATAAGGCACTGAAATACGGACTCATGACTCCTTACGAGCATCAGAAAATTGACGTCGCACAAGCCCAGCTCGATGCCAAAATTCAACAATACGAAGGCCGCAGAAAGCTGCTTGTAGACCTGCTGCACTACTATACGGGGATCGAACCGGAAAGACTCGCCCGCATAGAGCCGGCACTTGTGAATGCACAGAGAGCTTCAGACGACGCCTCGGTTGAGAACCGCCCGGAAGTGGCAGCGCTCAATGCCGGCATCAACGCCTACCAGTTTCAGATAAAGGCCGCGCAGAGCTGGTGGAAACCCAAGGTGCAGCTGAAAACCTCGCTGGGCTACCTGAATGCCTTTGACATGCACTTAAAAGCAACCGAGCCCTTCCCTACCGGAAATACAATGTCACTGACCACCAACAAACTTGAGCTGCTCCCGAACTTCTCTGTCGGAGTAGGCTTCAAATGGGACATTTTCGATGGCAAAAAAGGAAAACGCGACGTACAGGCAGCCAATATCGACCTGCAGCGCGCGCAGAACCACAAAAAAGAGACACTCGAAAAGCTTGAGCTGAATCTCGCCAAACAAAACACCGAATACCAGAATGCCGTCGCAGAAATCAATGTGCGGGAAAAGCAAAAAACCGCGGCACAAAACGCCCTGAACCAGGCGACAAAGGAATTCAAAACCGGGCTGTTGAAAGCTTCCGACCTGATTGGCGCCGAAACCGACTACCAAAGCGCTACACTTGATTACCTGCAAGCGGTTTTCAACCAGCGCCGAACCGTTGTCGAACTGCTGAAAGCAACCGGCAGCCTCACCCCACAATCAGTTCTCTAACCCGGACTCAATAAACACCATATCTTAAAAAGCATTGACATGAAAACGCAATCATTCTCACCTTACCTTCTTTCCCTGGCGCTTGCACTTGCGGCAACTGCCTGCACCACTCCCGCCGAAAAACCTGTCGAAGGAAAAGTAAAACGCGAGTCACTATCCTTTGCTCCGAAAGTAACCGGCAGGATTCTGACCATCCTCGTCCAGGAAGGCGATCTGGTCAAGCGGGGAGATACCCTGGCTATCCTGGATGTCCCTGAAGTAAATGCAAAGCTTGCACAGGCCCGGGGCGTCGTAAAAGCGGCACAGGCGCAACGGACGCTTTCCAGGAATGGCGCCACTGAAAACCAGCTGAAGCAGCTTTCGGCCAAACAACACGGTCTCCAGGAGCAATATACTTTTGCCCAGAAGTCGCTCGAGCGGGCAAAAGCCATGTTCGAAGACAGCATGATGACCCCGCAGGCCTACGATGAAATATACGCCAAATACCAGGGAGCCAAAGCGCAGCTTGACGCCGTAAATGCCGAATTGAATGAAGCCCGGAAAGGTGTCAGGTCCGAAACTCAAACCGCTACGCAGGGACAGGCCGACCAGGCGCTGGGCGTACTCCAGGAAGCGGAAATAGCCTATTCCGAACGCTATATTATCGCTACCAATGACATGGAAATTGAAACCGTCAGCCTGAGAGAAGGTGAATTGGCTACCGCCGGTTACTCGCTTTTCAGCGGATACCGCCCGCAAAGCACTTATTTCCGCTTTACCATCCCGGAGAGCCGCATCGGCAAATTCGAGAAAGGCGCCGAAATTACCGTCCACGTTCCTTATAACAAAAGCGAGGTAAAAGGTAAAATACTCACCATCAAACAACTGAATAAATATGCCGATGTAACGGCAGCTTACCCGGACTACCAGATCGAAGACGCTTTGTATGAGCTCAAGATAATTCCGGCCGAACCCGCCGCGGCAGCAAAGCTGCTCACCAACGCAACGGCTACTTTGTAAATTGAAAACAGTGGTGAGGTTTGAGGTGTGAGGTTTGAGAGATGAGCGTCAGGCTCATGCCCCACCCCTCACGACTCACACCTTAAACCTCACCACTCCAACCTTTCCATCCCATGAAAGACATCATCACACTGATAAAACGAGAATTCAAAAGATTCTTCAGCAATACAACTCTTCTTTCGGTGATGGTACTGGCCCCGGTTATCTACGCAGTTCTGATCGGATCCGTGTACCAGAAAGGAAAAGTTACGGATCTCCCAGTGATCGTTGTGGACCAGGACAACAGCCCGCTCAGCAACCAGCTGGTTGACATGATTGAAGACAATGAGCGCCTTCACATTGTCAGGATGAAGGCTGAAAACACCGGAACGCAGGACGACCTGATTTCAGACAACGCGGTACTGGCCATTGTCATACCCGAGAGATTTGAGGCCGACGTGCTCCAGAAACGCTATCCGGAAGTCAATACTTTCATCAATACCTCTAATCTCCTGACAGCCAACCTGGCATCACAGGGGATACAAACTGTGCTGGGTACTTTTAATGCCGGTATCAACATCCAGGGACTGAAAAAGAAAGGGCTTTCCACGGAAGCCGCCGCAACCCAGTATGAGCCCTTTAAAGCCAACTACATCCGGCTTTTTAACCCGACCGGCAACTATTTTATCTTCATGTGGCCCGCCATTCTCGCCGTTGTGCTGCAACAGGTGCTCCTTCTCGGTTTTGCGGTAAGTTTTGCCGCTGAGTTCCAGGACAGGACTTTCGGCGCGGAGCTGCTCCAGCACACACGCTCGTCGCTGACCGCCATTTTTGTAAAATCGCTGCCGCTATGGTTAGTATCCATCGGGGTGCTTGCCTTCTACTATTTCATGCACGGTATTTACCACGCCCCGATGCCAACCGGGATTGTTAACTACTTCATCACCACCACGCTGTTCATCCTGGCCATTACGTTCATGGGTGTGTTTATAAGCGTGCTGATCCCGGATGCGCTGAAGGCCACCCAGGTCCTGATGATGTTGTCAACGCCCGCATTCCTGATCGGTGGCTTCACATGGCCGCTTTCCGCCATGCCCGCACCGGTGCAATTCTTTGCCAATATGATCCCGTTGACGCCGTTCCTGGAAGCGCATAAAATCCTGCTGATCGAAAACGGAACGCTCGCCCACGTTACCCCATATCTCCAGCACATGGGCATCCAGATTGCGGTCTACGGAATACTCGCAATCGCGCTGCTGCAGATTAAAATGAGCCGGGCCGCGAAGAAAGCCAAGGCTGAATAATTTACTGTCACGCATCATTCCGGCTGCTCCCGGGGACCCGTTGGTTCCCCCGGGAGTTTTTTTGTAGCGTCTTCAGCGATTATAACCTTCCGTTCATCGATTGACGCTGGCTTTTTCCGGCTGAGGTGGCCAATATTGATACGCCGGTCACGTAGCACCTCTGGTGTTGGCCGCAGCTATCCACCTTTACCCGGAAAAATGCATGTCTTGTCGTTACACTATACGCATACTCCTGCCTGCCTTGCTCGCCCTGCCCACCCTGTATTTGCAGGCGCAGGAGAAAAAGAGCACGACACGTATAGTGACGCTTTCCGGCGGGATCAACGCCTATGCCGGGCTCTACACTACCAGCAGAACCCTGAACCGCAACCTGCCCACGCCTTTCGGCATCAACGGCTCGGTAACGGTTGCCTTACCCGGCGGAGTCAGCCTGCCGTTTTCCGCAACACTTGGCAACCAGGGCTCGAGCTTCCGGCAACCCTTTAACCAGTTTGGCGCAAGTCCGACCTACAAGTGGGCCACCGCTCATGTGGGTTACCGCAACGTCTCTTTCTCTCCGTTTACGCTGGCCGGGCACACTTTCCTGGGCGCAGGTGTTGAACTGAATCCAGGTAAGCTCAGGCTGGGAGCCGTCTATGGCCGTTTCAACAAAGCCATTTCCGGGACCATCACCGAACCAGGCCTGCTGCCATCCTTTAAAAGAACCGGATACGCCGTCAAAATCGGCTACGGCAAGCCCAATCAATACATAGACCTGGTAATGCTGCGCGCACGCGACGACACCAATAGCCTGGCTACGACCCCCAAAGACACCAACCGGGCCACACCACCCGCCGAGAACCTTGTGTTAGGCCTTTCGTCGAGGTTGCTCCTTGTCAGACACCTGATCATTGAAGCCGACGTAGCCACGAGCGCCTACACCCGCGATCTGCACGCCACAGCGGTCAGCGCCGAAGGTAAGAACATAGCGGTCCGTTGGTTTGGCAAGCTTATCACGCCCCGTTTCTCTACCCAGCTTACCCATGCGGTGCAGCTCGCTTCCGGGTACACAGGCAAATGGGGCTCGGTGAAAGTATTGTACAAACGAATTGACCCCAATTTCCAGACGATGGGCGCTTATTATTTTCAAAGCGATATCGTCAGCTACTCACTCGCTTCCTCGCTCAACTTCCTGAAGGGAAAAATCAGGCTGTCCGGCAGCTATGGCAGACAATTTGACAACCTGGCCGGGAATAAAAATGCAGGTACGGGACGTTCCATCGGGTCACTTTCCGTTTCGCTGAACCCCGATCCAACACTGGGTTTTGACTTGTCGCTTTCCAATTACGGCCTCAGCCAGCGGGCCGGTCTGAGGCCGCTGATTGATACGCTGCGAATTGCGCAGAACAATTTATCCGTCACTACTTCTATCCGGTACGCGCTCTTCAACCCGGAAACGGCACATATTTTCAACCTCAACGCTACCCATCAGCAACTGGCCGACCTGAATGAATTTACCGCCGCTCAAACCGAGACGAGCAATCAGAACGTGAACCTCGGCTACTTTTTTCAACAGAACAAAAGCGGGTTGGGGTTAAACCTGCAACTTTCCTATACGCAATCCGCCATTCCCCTCGTAGATGCGAATGGCGCCGCCGGCACTGCCAGGCTGCGTTACTACGGTCCCACGGCCGGCGTCAACTACGCGTTCCTGAAGAAAAAAATGAACGTGACCGCCAACACGTCCTACCTCTTTAATTCTCAGGGGAGGATGACCGGAAAAGTAATGACGGCTTCCTTCCAGTATGGCTACCGGTTCACGTCCAGACAGCAAATCAGTTTTTCATTTCATCACCTGATTTCAAATACAGGCATCATTTCGGAAAAATTCAATGAAACACGGGCAAACCTGGGCTATGGAATTTCCTTTTAACAAGAATCGGACAGGAACAATCAAACTGCTGGCAAGCCTGATGCTCATGATCTGCACGGGCGTCGCGCTCCAGGCCCAGGATCTTGTGCGCATTACCGTCAACGTCTTCCCGCCTTACAGCCCCTATATCCAGGATTATCCGGGTTTAGGGAACCAGGTCCAGGTTTTCGTTTCCAATCAATCGGGGAAGGCACAGGCTGTCCGGCTGCTGGGAAGGCTCGAAGGCGACAACGGGGTGGTAATCCAGACGCTTCCCAACTACCGGCCGCTGCGCCCCCTGCAGCTCGAAGCCACTGACCTGAACCGGATGCTTTCCCGGATGGAGCTGGAAAACCTTTTTGACCTGCAGCAGATTGATGTGCAGGGAATGGACAAACGACTGCTCTACAACGGGCTGCCTTTGCCGGAAGGAAACTATCAGCTGTGCATCCAGGCTTTTGACTATGCTTCCATACGCCCGCTCTCGTCTTCGTTTCCGGGCGGGTGCAGTACCCTTATACCCGTCAGGACGATTGAACCGCCGGTTTTGATCTCACCTTATGATACCGAGGTCGTCAGGTTTCAGAATCCACCGGCCCAGGTATTTAGCTGGTCCGCTCCGGCAGGTGTGTTGCCCAACAAGGTAGAATACAGCGTGCGTATCATCGAGCTTCCCAATGCCGACACCGACCCCAACGTATTTATTGATGCGGTAGCCCTCCCGAAATCCGGTGTTGAAATAGAGCACCTTCGCACAACTTCATTTCTCTACGGGCCCCAGTTTCCGCCCCTCCAGTTCGGAAAAAAATACGCCTGGCGGGTTCAGGCCCATTCGCTTGACAACCGTTTGCACCTGATGAATGATGGGAAGAGCCCAGTGTCTCAATTCCAGTACGGCCTGACGCTCCAGCCGGGTTCCGAATGGCTGCAGCCCCTTGCTGCTACCGAAAATTCAGGATCGCAGACGCTGTCGGCCGACCTGCCTGTAAACTGTTCATGCAAAGCACCGCCGGCCGCGAGCAAAAAGGTAGACAACAGCACCGCACTTAAAAACAAAAAAGCCACTATCGCCGGCTTCCCGCTTGAATTCCTGAACGGGGTGAAAGAAGAAAAAGGCAAGCTCAGCGGTATGGGCATGATACCGGTTCCTATGATCAACAGCGGCTACGTCAAGCTAAGGGTGAAACTGATCGACCTGCAGTGCAACAGCAGCGGCGAGGTCATCGGCGGCGCGGCGAAGGTGCTCTACAAAGACAAGGTGGCCGGTTACCTGCCTAACCTTAGCTCGCCGGAAGCGCCCAATGTGCAGCTCTCGGCCGCACAAATCCAGAACATGGGCGAGTATTTCAAGAATACCAAAGAGCAGCTCATCTCCAACCTGGTCAATTCCGCCAACAGCATCGGCTTTGAGCTTCCTTTGGGCCTCGACCGCCAAATCGGGCCTGTGCATACCGTGATTGCCATCACCGACATGACTTTCACTCCCCAACAGGCATTTTTCAACGCCAATACCTGGATAGAAAACCAAAGTGATTTTGCCAACGGAATCCCGCTCAGCGGCTACAATATGTGCCTTTCCCCCTCCAAACCCTGCGGCGACGGCATGCTGTACCTGGCTGAAGATATGAAGCTTTCTCCCTATTTTTCACTGAAAGGCGGGGCTTCAGGTGGTTTCTTCCAGCCGGACACGAATGTCGTCACCTACGTTCATTTTGATCAGAACGGGTTTAATAAAATGCGGGTCCACGGCCTGCTATCGCCGCCTATGCTCGTAAGGGCAGATGCGCCCGGACAACCGCTCGAAGTAGGGATCAACGCCAATGTAACTGATTTTAAAGACTGGACGGCTAAGTTCTCGATCCCGGCATTTCATGTCAAAGGGCTGGAAGATTTCACTTTTTCACTTGCCGACGGCGATCAGGGAATCTATGATCACTCGGAAACGGTTACCCCGGGCCCTCTTCCGGAAGGATACCTCGAATCCATCCAGCAAAACACCTGGCAGGGGCTTTTCTTCCCTAAAATCCAGATGGAATTGCCGGCTTTCCTGGCCAAGGGAAACGGCCAGCGAATCAAAGCGGGCCTGGAGAATATGATCTACGACAGTGAAGGGTTTACCGGGACCGCTTTCGTAAAAGACCTGCTCACGCTCGGAAACGGCCCTGAAAACGATGGCTCAATGGGCGGATGGTATTATGCCATCGACACTTTTAACGCCAGGTTTGACCGGAACAGTTTTAAAACGGCTTCGCTCGACGGTCGGATCGTGCTGCCCATTTTTACCGACCCGTACAACAAGTCCTCCCAACTCCCCTATACGAGTACCCTGAGCAAAAATGCAGATAGCGGCGGTCTGGAATTCGAACTGACAGTGGCGCCTACAGACAAAATGGGGGTAGACATCTGGAAAGCCGTGCTTAACCTGGATCCTTCCTCTTCCATCAAGGCTGTTTATGATGGGAAAAGCTTCAGCGCAACGGCAAGGCTGAGCGGCTCCATGGATTTTGCCGTCGGCCCGCTGGCTATCCCCGCAGCAACCTTCACCAACCTGACGCTCAGCACGGCTGCGCCGTATTTCAGCCTGGACCAATTCAATATGTCAACAGCGTCACCGCCAAAAGAACTCAACGGCAAACCCTACAACCTGGATTATGCGGGTAAGGCAAGGAATGGCACTACCGGGTTCGAATTTGAAGGAAGTATAGATTTGACGGATGGAGCCGGTATTACCGGGAACGGTGGGCTGATCCTGGCCTTCAGCACCGGAAAAAGTACCAACGGCAGGCCGGACTGGAAGTACCAGGGACTCCAAAGCGCCAATTTTAAGGCCGGCGGGACAGTCGGTCCGCTGAAAGTAGGCGGCGCGCTAGCCATCTATGAAAACGATCCGGAACGCGGCAGCGGGTTTAAAGGCGACCTGGAAATGCAGATGCTTCAGAAATTCAGTGTCACCGTAGCTGCACAGTTCGGTCGGACATCGGGCGCCGGGGGCTTTAACTATTGGTTCGTCGGCGGCAGGGTAAAGGTGCCGGAAATGGGTATCCCTATGGCCGGGCCGCTTTTCTTCAAAGGTTTCGGGGGCGGTTTGTATGCCAACATGACCCCGTCATACGGGTCCGAACAGGTGGTTTACACTCCCCAAAAAGGTACAAAAGGCTTTGAAGCTGCAGTTCTGGCGGGAATCGCGGCCCCCAATGTACTGGACGCGGAAGGCAGGTTTTCTATTACTTTTGATGAAGGCTGGGTGCCGGAAAAAATGTACATCGGCGCCGATGCCTGGTTCCTGGGCGAGAATAGCAAAAGCGCCCTGGCAACCGGTAAACTCGACCTGCTGTTTGATTTGCAGTCCGAAAAAATCTCGGCCAATGCAACGCTGACGGCAGGACTTGACGCGGGTCTCCTCAAAGTTACCGGAACCCTGCCTGCTCAAATTGAAATTGAATACGGGAATGCTGCTAAAGCCGGCCAGCCTTCGGTCAGGTGGTACCTGGCCATCGGGAAACCCATACCACAAGAGCTGAGGGCGAAACTCAACGTCTCCGTCAGCAAAACCCTGGGCTTAACCTTCGGGTCTTATTTTGTAATTGCCAATTACAAGCCCGACGAGTCCTGGACCCTCCCCCCGCCGCCCTATGGATTTGACCAGCCGCCGTTTGCCGACCTGTACCAGTCAATCAGGGGCAAACGCTCGCAATTCAACGATGCTGCCCTCCAGGCCGATACAAAGGCGATGCTGGCTTTCGGCGCCGGCTTTGCGCTCAACAACGAATACAAGATCCCCCCGTTTTTTATGCAATTCGGCGGCGCCGTGGGGTTCGACCTGCTCCTGAAAAAAATGGACACGCCCTGCTACGCAGGCGGGTCGCTACCCGGAATTAACGGCTGGTACGCAGAAGGTCAGCTCTACGCAGGACTTAGTTTTTCGCTGGGCATTGACGTAGATCTATGGATTTACGAAGGCAGAATCACCGTCGCCGAATTGTCGGCCGGTGCCATTCTCAGGGGCGGGCTCGTGAACCCGGTATGGCTCAACGGCCAGGTAGCGGTCAGGTACCGGGTGCTGCGGGGATTAGTGAAAGGTAACTTCAATTTTGACTTCTGGTACAACCGGGAACAACAATGTAACCCTGCTTTCCTGCCGCCTAACCCGTTTGCCGACATGCCGTTAATCTCGTCGCTCGGCCCTTCCGGAACCGAAACGAAAACGCCTGTTCTATCGCCATTTACGGCAACTTTTAACTATCCGGTAGAAAACAAGCTGATTGTCGATATCGAGATTCCGGACGGCAAAAATGTAGATGCCAATGCAGTAGGCACGGTTAGACAGCAAAGTGAAACCGATGCGGACGGCACTGTCACCACCCGTCGGATTTTCACTCAGGAATTCAAACTTCAGTTCAAGGAAAAGTTTGTTGCGAAGGTGATAGAGAAAGGGAAAAAGGCTGGGGATTTAACAGACAACAATGCAGGTGAGCTGGTAATGGGCAATAATAACGAAGGCGACCGGAACTATGCGGCCAGCTACTTCAGAGAACACTCGCTCCTGCCACAGACCACCTATGAGCTTGCTGTGGGCATCCAGGTTTACGTTTACCGGGACGGACAGCTCGAGCCCTTTCATTTCAAAAACCAGACCGTTGAGCAGACCGAAAAGGTAACCTTCACTACCGGCGGTTGCCCGGTCGAATTATCAAAAGGCGTTTCAAGCCAGGACTTGGTACTCACGTCTTACCCCTACGAAGGACAGCGCTTCTTTATGAAAGGCGAAACACAAAAGGCCTTCGTCAAATTGAAAGCTAAACCATTGGGTTGCTCGGATGAACTGGGGTCTGACGAAAATTATGACCTCAAGATCGCTGTCGTGCCGCTGGAAGGCGACCGGTTTGCACAGAAGCCCGTCGCGCTTATTGATGCTGAATTTGTTGGCAACCAGTATGTGTACGACCTTCCGGCCGCTCTGCGCAACGAAACACTTTACCGCCTGCAATTGCTGAGAGTTCCGAAAGACGACTACCTGAACAGCATTCTGGCAAAAGGCTTCGAAGGCCAGGTACAGACCAGGTCTATTACAACCGCCAATATATACAAACAGACCGGCACCGGAACCTCGCTGGCTTCAGCAAACAACACCAAAGTTATTTCCGTTAACCCGGCCCTATCCAACAATTCTCTGACAGGGTACCGGGCTCAAATCGATAACCGCTACGAAAAAGTGGCGAACGTGTACCAGGATGCCGCAAAACTCGATCAGCTCGCTGCACAATATGGTCTGCAGTCCAGTGCTGACGAAACGACCGTTAGAGCCGGTATGGACATCCGTCAGGTCAGTAACACGAATCAGAGCATGGTCCACGATCTGGTCGCCAGGAGGGAGAAACTGAAAAAAAGCCTCCGTTCGGAACTTTACCGCTACTATTTTAAGACAAGCAAATACAACACCTTACAGCAGAAGATAGGAAATGCCTCCTTTACAACTGCAGGAGGCGCTTCATCTGCAGCCCCCGGCCTTAAAACCGGGGACGTGGTCAGCGGCTCCATGACCCTCGACGAAGGCTTCGACACCTATGACCTCAGTTTCGAAAACCTGGGCTACAACCAGGTCAGACCTCCGCTTGTCCTGCTGAAGGCTACTGAAAACAGCCAGTGGTTCAAAGAGGTCGCAATGCCGATTGCAAAGCTGGTAGGAATGTCTGACAATAGTTACTTCGGTGAAGCCGGCAACGGGCAGCTTCAAGACAACACCCAGTTGAACAGCAAGGCACTGGAGAGGATCAAGCGGTCGACCGTCAGGTTCGGCACCTTTTTCTTCGCTACGGAAAAGCCTTACGAAAACAGTGAAATATTCAGGTTTTTCCCATCGGAAGTACACCAGTAAACACTATGAAAACGCTGATTGCTATCGCTTTTGTCCTTTCCGTCTTCATACCGGCTCTCTTAAAGGGCCAGGTCCGGCAGACCGTCACCAGGCCCGCCCGGGTTCAAAAGCCGTCCACCACACTTAAAAATAAGGCGTTGGAGCGCACGGTGGCGCAGGACGAAATCGGCAAGACGGGAATGATCCGGGCCTTGAATGGCCTGGATGTCAGCCAGCAAACCGTTACCCAACAAGTTGAAGGAATTAACCGGATGGAAGAAGAGCTAAAAAAAGCAAAAAACAACTACATCTACGGCGACAAGCAAGCCAGGAATTATGTGATCAGGTACTCCTCAGCCCCGGTCAAAGCGCTGTACGACGAAATGGTGACGCCGTTGGTAGCCAATTCGGGGTTTATTCTACTTCATCACACTTTCAACGAAATGATTGTCTCACAATTGGTTCAGGGAGCGGTTGATTCGGGGATATACACCTCACCGGGAGCAACCGATAAGCTTGCAGCGGCCATCCGGAAAGCCATAGACAAAATTGACATTCAAAATCCGGCGGCTACACAGAGTAACACCGCCTTTGTAAAAAACGGCTACTTTAACCAGTCCCTTTCTGAAGTTCTGTCTGCTACGGAAAACCTTCTGAGCAAAAAACCTGATCCCGGGAAAACGAACAACGGCAGCCTGCCGGATCTGGTCAAATCGACATTTTTTACCGAATACCAGCGGGCCGTCATGTTCTTCAAAGACGATGCGGCGGCTATTTGTATTAAAACAGCGCAGGCTGCAAAATGGAAAACCGCCAACCCCTTTTTCCTGGATCAATATGGCAAAATACTTCAAAAGGCAGTAAAAGGGGAATTGTTCAAGCCGCTTCGCTCCTATCATGGTCAATCTTCGGAATATGAGATTTTCTCCATCCGGATGCCAAATCTCCAGAAAAGAACGCAGAGCGGCTTGCTCGGTTCGCTGTGGGACCCGGAATGTAACTGCCCTTCGGAATTTACCTTCTCGGTTTTCCAGGCCAACAAAATTAAAAATGCAGTGGTTTATAATCCTTGAGAAATCGGAGGTCAGAAATCGGAAATCGGCTGCGCCGCTCCTGCCCGTTTGTTCCTGCCTCCCTATTTCCGATTTCCGATTTCCGATCACCAACACCAACACCTTTTCACCCATGAAAGCAGTCTTTTGTTTGTCCGTGCTGATAATTTCGCTCCTGACGGGAACGCAAACATGGGCGCAAAAAAAGGTCGGGGTTCCGTCCGGTCAGTTGAACAAGAAAAATGAGCCGGTAGAGGCTTACCAGGTCGGTCTGCTCGCAAAAGGTTTTGGCGACTCGGTGGTAGTACGCTGGGTGCCCAACAAAGCTGATTTATTCCGCGCCGGGTTGACGGGCGGCTACCTGCTCACCCGGAGAACCCTTCAGGATGACCTCACACAAACTGTCGACTTCCAGGTGGTGGTCAGACCCTGGCCTGTGCCTGAATGGAGGAAAAAAGCAGACACGCGGGATTCCCTGGCGGCTGCCTGCGCCCAGTTGGTCAACGGTCACAATACACCACTTAAATATGACGAAGCGTTAACGCTGGACAAAATCATGCAACAGCAAAATCAGACCGATCTCAGGATGGCGCTGTCGCTCATTCTTGCCGACCTGAAGCCGCTGTACGCCGAAGGTATGGCCCTGGGTTTTGTCGACCGGAAAGTAAAACCGGGAGAAAAGTATACCTATTCCGTCAAGTCTCTGGCTGACCCGGTTTCTTTTCCGGTTCCGGTGTCTTCTACCGCAGTGATGAACCGGGCAGACCCTTCGGACGCGCCAATGCCGGCAGTCGTTCCCGGCTCCGGGGACCGGACCCTCGTCCTGAACTGGGACAGGGAGCTGGCAGAAGCCAACTTTTCAGGCTATTTTGTCGAAAAGTCAAACGACGGCGGAAAAACGTTTACCCGCCTGAACCGCGTACCCTGGCTTCAACCCGCGGAAGGACCGGGAACCGACGCGATTGTCTATACCGATTCCGTAGCCGAAAATTACCGGCCCTACCATTACCGGGTTCTGGGGATTACACCGTTCGGCGAGCTGGTAGAATCGAATGTGGTAACAGCCAGCGGAACCGACAAAACGCCGCCACCGCCGGTATTCGGGGTAAAAGCTGCTTTCCTGAAGGGCAAAGGCGTAAAAGTTACCTGGCAATATGATACCCCGCCCCCGGACCTTTCCGGGTTTATCGTCGGCAGAAGCAACCGTATAGAGGGTCCCTTCACGCCCGTTCATGAAAAACCGCTTCCCGCCGGGCAGCGCGACATAACCGATCCGCTTCCTGACACGGCCGCATCATGCTATTATAAAATCGTTACCATAGACACCGCCCGCAACGTTAGCGAGGGGCTGCCGGTTTCCTGTTTTATAAACAACACCACAAAACCGTCTCAGCCTAAAAACCTCCAGGGATATATTGACTCCACCGGGCTCCTGCGTATCGTGTGGGATGCCAATCCGGAGCCCGACATTTACGGCTACAAAGTGTTGTATGCCAACGCCCCGGAGCATTCCTTTATTTTCAAAACCCCGGACTACCTGGCCATTCCGGGCTATAACGATTCGCTTTACCTCAACACGCTTACCAAACGCATCTGTTTTAAAGTAATTGCCTATAACAAGCAATTCCAGCCGAGCGAGCCCTCGGAAATACTGACACTTTACAGGCCCGACCTGGTCGCTCCCGCGCCACCCGCCATACGCCACTACCAATTAACGGATTCGACACTTACTTTTCAATGGAACGCCAGCCCGGACCATGACGTAAAGGAACAATTGATCCTGAGGCGCGGCAAATCGTCCGAAAGGTGGCAGCCTATCGGCAAAGTTGATGCCCGGGTGCTCACATTTACCGACCGGGACCTCAAAGGTGACTCGGAGTACGGCTATGCCATCGTAGCGGTTGACAGTGCCGGTCTCCGGTCAGTCGCGTCATTCCCGCTGAATATCAAAACGCCCCCGTCTGCCGTGCAGCCGGTGGATGCCCTCAGGATATTCGTCAATCCCGACAAGAGCATTTCCCTTTATTGGAATTACAATGTTCCCAACTGCCGGTTTACGATTTACAAATCCGGCGAAAGCAACCAGATGCGCAGCCTGGACGCCGTGTATGACAAGCGCGAATACCGCGACCAACATCCGTCAAAAGGTGTTTCGAAATATGTGGTACGGGTGACGCATCAAAACGGGCGGGCCTCGCGCTTTTCCAGCGTAGTTGAAGTGAATATCCCCTGAATGCCTGAACAACTCCCGCTCTTATGCACAACACTTTCAACATCAAAACCGGGGCGCGCCTTCTGCTCGGACTTGCGTTATGGATCTCCCCGTTGTCGTTTTGCTTCGCACAGCGAACCATCCGGGTCACCGTTGTCTCGGTTACGTACAAAGAAGTAAACCTTTCCTGGCCGAGCGTATTGGCCGAAGCCTACCTGGTCGAAAGGAAAGAAGACAATTTCGGGCAGAATTTTGTAACCATTGCAACGCTGGGTGGCAAAGGCGGCACCAACACTTACCAGGACCGTACCGTAGTTCCGAACACCAATTACCGCTACCGGATAAGAGGTATTTACGACAAAGGATCCGATGTGCTGTCCCCGGAAATAGCAGTCACCATCCCGATAGCACCGCCTTCCGCACCATCAGGGCTTACGGCCACAACGGAAGGGACACAGAGTATCCGGCTTAGTTGGAGCGATGCCAATGGCGCGGAGGCCTCCTATGTACTGGAGCGGTCCAGCGACGGCGGCGGCACCTATGCAGCCATTGCCAACGTTCCCTACAGCCGCACACCTTCGTACACCGACAACGGGCTAAAACCCCAAACCCGGTATTGCTACCGGGTAAAAGCAAGAAACAGTTCTGGAGATTCGGGCTATTCCAACGCTGCCTGTACAGCTACCGAGCAGGGCAGTCCCAATGCGCCTACCTCCCTGATCGCAGGTGCTAACCAGGTTTTCCAGATCCAGCTCAACTGGATCGACCGGTCTGACAACGAAACCAGCTTTGAAATTGAACGGCGCAGTGAAGACGGCACCTTCGCCAGGATTGCCACCACCGGCGCGAACGTTACCCAATTTCTTGACGGTCCGCTTACCCCCGGCACCAGATACTACTACCGGGTAAGGGCCGTCAACGGTACCGGTGCGTCCGGATATACCAACGAAGCCAATGCCGTCACGGCACAATCACCTCCGGCCGCGCCCCGGGCGCTGTCTGCCGTTACAGCCGGCTCCAGGCAAATTAACCTTATCTGGCAGGACCAGGCAAACAACGAGGACGCCTTTGAAATAGAACGCTCTACCGACGGCAGCAATTTTACCAAAATAGCCGATGCTGGCGCCAATACCACCTCTTTTCAGAGTACAGGCCTGGCTCCCAATACGCGGTATTGGTACCGGGTACGGGCGCGCAACAGCGGGGGGCTGTCGGCCTACTCAAACGTTGCAGAAGCGACCACACGCGACGAGGCACCGCAAACGCCCGGTCCGATTTCCGGTAATGCGGTATCAAATACCCAAATCAATCTTAGCTGGGCAGACAATTCAGGAAATGAAACCGGGTTTGAACTGGAGAGCTCCGGCAACGGCACCAACTTTGCGAAAATTGCCGACCTCGGCCCGAACACCACCTCCTATCAGCACACGGGACTTACCACCTTAACCCGCTATTGGTACCGCATCAGGGCAAAAAACGCCGTCGGCAACTCCGCCTATTCCAATGTGGTGCAAATAACCACACTGGATGTACCACCGGCGGCGCCAACGGGCCTGGCAGCCGTGGCGGTGTCAAGCAGCCAGATTAACCTCACCTGGAAGGACAACTCCGGGAATGAAACGGGTTTCGAAATTGAGCGCTCCACAGACGGCAAAAACTTTGTCAAAACCGGCGACGCAGGCGCCAATGCAGTTGCCTTTCAGCAGTCGGGGCTCGCCCCCGCTACCCGGTACTGGTTCCGGGTACGCTCGCGCAACAGCCGGGGAGGTTCGTCCTACTCCAACATAGCCGACGCCACCACACGGGACGTTCCCCCTGCAAACCCGGCCGGACTTTCGGCTACCGCTATTTCCTACCAGCAGATTAGCCTGAAATGGACCGATCAATCCGGTAACGAGACCGGGTTTGAAATAGAAAGGAGCACAGACGGGAAAACCTTTCAGAAAATTGTATCGGTTGCCGCAAATGTGACCTCCTACCAGAACACCGGCCTTACCGAGCTTACACAATATTACTACCGGGTGCGCGCCGTCAATGCGATCGGCAGTTCAGGCTACTCGGAAATTGCTTCTGCCAAAACACCGAAGGCGCCCCTACCCGACCAACCCAAAAACCTGACCGCCGTACCTATCGACTTCGACCTGATACAGCTCAAATGGTCGCCGGTCTCAACCAATACCACTACAGTTGTAATTGAACGGTCTCAATATCCTGACCGCGAGTTCAAAGAAATCGGACGCCAGCAAGCCGCTGTGACCCAGTTCCCCGACCACGAAATATTGCCGGTCCGGGATTATTACTACCGGATTAAGGCCACGAACCCGGCGGGCAGCTCGCCCTACAGCAATGTCGCAAAGATTTCGGCGGGAGACATTATCACCGGGCTGGAGAACGCTGACCCGGCCTCCCTGGTGTATGCGTCAGACAATAAACTGTACGTCCGGATCGGCTCACCGGACGCCGCAGACCTGGCGCTTTTCGATAAAAGGGGCATCAAGCGGCTGACATTTTCAGTCACTGATCGATCAGAAATCCTATTATCCGGTCTGGAACCAGGCATCTATTTCGTCATGCTCCGGACCTCCCGAAAACTTTCACGTCATAAAATACTTGTAAAATGAATGCTAGATTAATCCTGGTGCTGGCATGCATGTGGGTGCCGGGCGCATGTAAACCGAAGGAGGTGATCACCCCGTCCGTAGGGAAAATTTGGAAAGCCGCATTGGTAAAAGAAAACGGCACGGTGGTTTTTCAGGCGGGGAATACCGGCAATGCCCGGCCCGGTTATGAGCAGTTCCGGCTGGACCTCACACGTACGGAAGAAGTAGTTTATACCGATCTGGACGGTCGGCGCCTGACCGGGGCCTGGAGCTTTTCAACCGATAACCGCCGGCTTATACTGGAAAACCTTTCGCCGCCGCCGAGCGCTTCCGTCGGCAACGTGGAATTTTACCTGTCGTCCCCTCCTACCAATACCACCCTGATGCTCAAGAGAACCAATGAAAGCCGAAAAACAGGGAATACCGTCAATGAGTACGAGCTGGTACCGGAGTAGATGCCGATGCCGGAAGGTTCTTTCCGGTGCATTCCAACCCGGATGTGCGCTGCGGCCATCAGGTGTCATCCCGCCCGTAGTGGAGGGATCTCTCCTGCTTCCTGAACCAAATTCCTTTCAGAGGACTTTTTTATAACGACAGCAGATCCTTCGGCTCCACTGCGTTGCGCTCAGCATTGACAACACGATGTATGGGGGCGCACCTACCGGATGGTCATTCCGAGCGCAGCCGAGGAATCTCCCTTTCCCTGCACTCAATCTATTCCACCAGGCTTCTTAGTACCAACAGGAGATCCTTCGACTCCGCTGCGCTGCGCTACCATTGACAACAACAAGTTTGGCGCCGCGCCAACCGGAGGGTCATCCCGACCGCAGTGGAGGGATCTCCCGGTCCCTGTACCCAATCCCTTTCAGAGGGCTTTTTTATACCAACAGGAGATCCTTCGACTCCGCTGCGCTCCGCTTCAGGATGACCGTCCGGATGGTAGCCTCCGGCCTACCATTGACTTCCATTGACAACATCTATTTGTCATCTCCGCTACAAGGTGTTTTCGCAAAAAACTTCTTTCTCAGGATGACCCTCCGGGCGGTAGCCTCCGGCTACTATTGACTACCATTGACAACATCTATTTGTCATTTCTATTCCAAGGTGTTTTGGCAAAAAAATTCTTTCTCAGCATGACCATCCGGCCGGAACCGTCAGGCTACTATTATCCGGCATGGGTATAAAAAAACGGTTACACCTTTTCCGCAGCTACCTGTAAAGAACTGGAAAAACATCAACCGTAAACTCCATGAATTCTCAATCCTGAGCGGATAAAATCCCAAAAGCGAGCGTTACACGAAAACATCAATAGGTCCGACCAAGCGGGCCGGACCAGTGCCAAATAACTGATTGTTAACAACTTATACCTCTTTCCGGAGCGCCCGGCTCAGGGGCATACGTAAGTGTAAATATTGGTTTGCTCTGTTTTCTTGTTCGCCTGATCCACGTAAACCTGGCTCACAGACTCAGCATATCCGGTCTTGTTCAGTTTGTAAACGAACGAATAAGACTCTTTTTTACCATCCGGATAGGTTCTTTTGATACTGCTGAGAAGGTTTTTCGACAGGTGTCCTAATATTCCGGGCTGGTTGCCGTTGAAGATTACATCGGCTTTGTTGAGGTCTTCCGTGTAAGCGTAGTCCTCGGTATAAGTCAATTTTCCGTCCGTATACGATTTGCTACCTGTCCGGTTTCCATCCTTGTAAGTGTACACACTGCGCAGCGTTTGGGCGGGTTTTGTAAACTTAATGCTGTATTCGCTAAGGTACCCGTCTGCGTCGTACAGGTAAGTAATTGTATAACTATTGTCACCGGCGCCTACCGTTACATAACGCTTGATGTATCCCTTGTTGTTCAGTACAATATTAAACGTGTTCCCTACCCCGCCGTCTCTGAAGTTGCGCGTGATCACTGCGGTGGTATCCGATGTGTATTGATAGTTCTCTATCAGTCCCTGGCCGTCGCTTCGGAACACTTTGCTGATCCGGCCTTCATTGTCGTACTCGATGGCAATGGGAATGTCCCCGAGTTTTTGAGTGACCAGCCTGGCGCCCTCCTCGCAGGAAGCTTCGGGCTCCGGGTTTTTCTCCGGCTTGCACGCGAAGGACATCACAAGGAAAAAAGAAATAAAAAAAGCCGTCGTTTTCATGGTTAATGCGGTTTTGATGGAAATCAAAGCTACATTTCCACGAGATGAAGACTTTCGAATTATCGATAAAGGATATTGACAAATCGGTAAACGGACTAAACGACCGGAGAGCCAATTTCAGCTCTCGTGGTATCCGCATCGTCATTAACAAATCTGACAGTCAGTCCGGACTTGACCGAGAGCTCGTCTACAAGCTTGAGACCGAGCCCATTCAAACCCTGCGGGCTGCTTTGATCTTTCGCAACTTTGAGGTAATCATCCTGGCTGAATTGGGGGCCGCTGTTTTGAACCGTCAGAACAGCAAAGTTGTCTTTTCTAAAAGCGACCTGGATGTTGCTCCCATTGGGTGCCGCTTTGATCGCGTTTTGCAGCAAATTCCTCAAAATGATCTCCAGGTAATAGGGATCTGACAACAACAGCGCCCCCTCCGGGATGGAAACTTCGGGCGTAAGATTTTTCGCATCCAGGTTCAATCTCAGCAAATCGATACAATGAAGTACCACCGGAGCCACTTCCACCGGTTGAATAACCGCCTGAAATTCGTTCATCTGGGTTTTGGACCAAAGGAGCAGGTCCTCCATCGTTTCCAGGAGAGAACCCGTAGCCGTCTGGATTCTCCGGCTGAGCTCGCTTCGCTGCTGGTCCGACAGCAAATCAGGATTCATCTGGTGGAGTTTCAAAAACTGGTATACCTGACTGATCGGCGATCGCAGGTCATGGCTGATGATACCGAACAACTTGGCTTTGGTACGATTGGCCTCTTCCAAAGCCGTGATTGCCTCCTCCAACTGACGGTTTTTCTTATCCAGGATGAGGGCGTTCCGCTTATTGTTCCGGTAAATGACCGCCAGCAAACCCAAGGACAGCGCCATTAACGCAAGCCCGCCAATCAGCCACAAACGTTGCTTCCGCGCATCTTCGATCTGCAAATTCTTCAAATCAATTTGCTGCTGCTTTTCCCTGTTTTGAAACTGTGCTTCCGCCTCGGCGATGCTCCGCTCCGACGCCTGTACATAGAGCGAATCTCTCAGGGGCGCATATTTCTCGTAGTACAGAAAGGCCTTCCGGTGCTCGCCGATGGCCGCGTATGCCCGCGAAATAATCTGCAGAAGTGCTACGTGTACCTTGGGGTCGGTTTCTGCTGCGCCCTGCTCAATGGCAAGCAGTTGTTCCAAAGCCTTTGCATACTCCTTTTTCTCAAAATAGACCTTGCCGTTCATGTAGTTGATCTGGACCCGGGCGAACTCGTCGGCCCACTTTTCACCCAGGGTATTCGCCCGGTCTGCGTACAGGAATGCACTGTCGGGTTTCGAATGCCTCAGGTAATAGTCGGAAAAAGCCAGGTCGCTGTAGATACGGTCCCTGAACAGCGTGCCGGTCACCTCAGGTGAGCTCAGCATGGCCGTCAGGGAATCATAATAAATCCTGGCCTGGTCGGGTCTCTCATTCAGCAGAAGCCCGTCGGCCATTTGCTTGTAGTAGTGCGAAAGAAAAAAAATGGTACCGACGATGTATTTTTTCGCTTCTCTCGTATAATAAAGTCCTTTTTCAACCTGGTCGTTGCCTAGGTACATGCCACCCAGGTTCATCAGGTTTACGACTACGACTTCACGATCTTTTTCAACACCCGAATCAACCAGCTTTTTAAGAATCGCAATGGATTTAAGTGCATAGTCGGCCTGCTTGGTGTATTCACCTCTGATATTGTAATAGGTGGAGATATTTCCGTAAAGGCCTGCTTTCTCGGCCTCGTTCCGGGTGGTATCGATAATCCCGAGCAGCTCTTTGACAGCGGCTTCACTTTGCCTGTTGTAGCCGGGCGTATTGCTGTAGATGTAAAGAAGACGATCCAAGGCATTCCGGACACGTTTGGGGCTGTTCGCTTTCCTGCCGAACGCAATTGAATACTCGTAAGTTTTGATACAGGAGTCGGCATCAATGTCCCCTTCGTAAGCGGCTGCCAGGTAGAAATAAAAAAGAGACCGGTTGTAATCGTCGGTCTCAGGTTTTGAAAGCACATAATTCGATATGGATCTGACAGATGCGATATCCGGAATTTTAAAAAGAGAATCACAGCTTCTGGCCAATGCCTTCAATTTTTCCTTTTCTGTTTTATAGGCCGAGACGTCGGGAATAGCCTGGCCATTTGCGAGGGTGGTAAACAGGAAAAGCAGGGGGAGCAGAATTCGGTTCATTTTACAGCTTGATCCTTGAAATAGCTGATCGGTAGGTTTTTCCAATGGGCAATCTGCCGGTGCTGCACACGACCTCCGAGCCTCTTAACTCCCGTATATGACCCAGCGCAACAGCATAGCTCCTGTGAATTCTCAGGAAGCGGCCGGCGGGCAGCTGCTCCAGAAAATAAGACAACGAGGAAAGGGTCAGGTAGGGTTTTCCGGTGGTCACCACCTTCGTATAGTCCTGCATTGCCTCGAGATAAATAATTTCTCTTTGGGAAAGTCTGATCTGATGATGGCCCTCTTTAATGGTCAGGGAGTCGCTCTCGACCATCAACTGATACGCATCCGATTTCCGTTTCAGTTCCCGGTATTCGTCAATTTTCGTAATGGTCTGCGCAAATCTTTCCGCTGTAAGTGGCTTCAGGATGTAATCAAGCGCGGAAAGCTCAAAACCTTCCACCGCATATTCCGCAAACGAGGTAACAAAAATTGCAACGGGGACTTCACTTCTTATTTTCCGGAGCAGCTCAATCCCGTTCAGAACCGGCATCTCTATATCCATGAAAACTACGTCGGGCCGGATGGAACGAATCGCTTCATACCCTTCGAGCGCGTTCATAAAAGACCCGCAATTCTCCAGAAGAGGATACCCCTTTACTAACTCTGCAATCACTAAAAGATCCAACGGATTATCATCAATAACCAGTATTCGGGTCTTCTCTCCGGACAATGCCATACGCACCTCGTAAAACAAAAAATAAAAAGTAGAATACTACGGCAATAACCGCCGTAAGTGCAGCCAAGATAAGAAGAATTAGATTTAACGCAAAGCGGTTATGCCCGCCCGTGCAAGCCCGTATTTCGCGGTTCGGGGAGAAAAAACGGTTACTCGCCGCGCCAGTCTTTTGGCAGACCCAGGCTCCAGACCTCGCTGTCCAGTTTATAGTTGGGTTCGGCTGCGCCGCCTGCCACCCAGATCCTGTCTTTAAATACAAAGGCGGCATGCTCGTGCCGTTTGCTCCATATCGTAGCGGATTTCAGTTGTTTCCAATGCTTTCCGTCACTGGTATACCAGACGTCGCCATAGTTGCCGTCCTTTTCTGACCAGCCGCCCAGCACCCACAAATGATCGCGGTACACCACTGCTGAAAACCAGAGTCTTGGCGCCCATTCCGCAGATTCGGTCACAAGCTCCCAGTTTTTCCCGTCCGAGGAGCTCCATACGTCGTTGCGCGGAGAGGCTTTGGGAGCCCTGCTACCGCCTCCGAGCATCCAGATTTTCCCTTTGAACACCACTGCCTGTCCGTGGGCGCGCTTTGCCCAGGCCGCGGCACCGGTTTCCAACCGCCACTTTTTCCCATCCGACGATGACCATACGTCATTCATCATGGTGGTGTCGTTGTTGTTGTAAAAATCGCTGGTGCCGCCCATTAACCACATGCGGTTTTTGAAGACCACAAACCCGGGAGAAAGCCGAGCGCTCCACGGCGGAGAAGCATTCTCCAGTTCCCAGTTTTGGCCGTCACCTGAAGACCAAACCTGGTTGCTGCATTCCGTTCCGGGAAGCCTGCGCCCCCCCATCATCCACATTTTGCGCCTGAACACCAATGAAGCCGGCAGGTCGCTGTGCTGCCACGGCGCTTCCGCCGCTACCTGTTTCCAGGTTTTGCCGTCTGCCGACCGCCATACGTCACGCGGGTTCGGCAGTTTCGGAGTAAACCAGCCGCCCATTATCCAGAGCTGGTCTTTAAAAACGAATTCTCCCTGGGAGTCCCGGGGCTGCCATGCTGCGGCGGCGGTTTCCCGTTGCCAATCCGCACTTTGCGCAAAGGCAAAATGCGAACCGGTCAACCAAATGAGGAGTAAACTTAGTTTTTTCATGAAGGGGCCGGGAATTGGTTTCAATGGGCCGGGACTGAATTCGCCGGAATCAGCTAAACTTTGTCTATGCCAGGAACGGCTACGTGGTATTCACCTTTCTCATCGGGCACTGATAAAGGCGCGGCATCCCAGGCGAGTTTGGGCGGTACGATACTCACCTCCGAGGCAAGTGCCGAATCCCACGTAATCAATTGTCCTGAATGCGCTGCCATCCGCCCCATGATGCACGCCATGGTGCTGTTTGCTCCCCACACAGTGTCGTTGATATACCTTTTTCCATTAATCGCTGCAAAAAGCTCATCGTGTTCCAGCTGATAGGGATTTTCCTGTTTCCCGCTATATTTCCAGATCAGGTTTCCCTTGTAATCCTTGAAGCCGTCTTTCAGATCTCCTTTTCCTTTGGATCCGTAAAAGAAGTTGCCGCCCCTGTTCCAGCAGCCGTTGATATGCCTGATCTGACTGTTCAGTTTAAAGCCGTCGGCATATTCATACTCATTAAAAAAGTGATCGTAAATATCGCCGTTGTTGGGGCCCTTAAAGGCCGCGCGCCCACCGTTTCCGACTACTTTCACAGGGGGACCGCCTTTTACCCAGTTCACCACATCGTCGTTATGAATCTGAAGCCCGGCCGGGCTTCCCGCCCAGAGCCAGTTGAAATATCGCCAGTTGCGGAGCTGGTATTCCATTTCGGTCCAGCCTTCCTGACGCGGGATCATGTTCACATTCCCCACATTGTAATAACAGGAAGCGCTCACCAGGTCGCCGATCATGCCGTCGTGAATCCGCTTCACCATTTCCTGGTAAGCGGGATCGTACCGGTTCTGCAAACCCACCACCACGTTCAGACCTTTTTTAGTGGCGAGCTCCCCCGTAGCCAGGATCTGGCGGATCCCCGGGGCATCAGAAGCGAGCGGTTTCTCCATGAAAACATGCTTCCCCGACTCTATCGCCAAACGGAAATGCTCGGGCCTGAAAGGCGCCGGCGATGCCAGCAAAACGACATCCGCCAGTTCGGTTGCCTTCTGGTAGGCGTCAAACCCGACGAATTTATGTTTTTCGGGAACATCAATCTGGTCCTGGATTCCCGGAACCTTGGTGAGTGATGCGTATGTAGAATCCAACTGGTCTTTAAAAACATCGGCAAGGGCCACCAGCTTTACGCCTTTTGACGCTTTCAGAGCCTGGGCAGCGGCGCCGGCCCCACGTTTTCCCGCACCAATCAGGGCGATCCTGAGTGTCTTTTCTTTATGGGTCCGAATAGCCGGAAAGCCTGATACGAGCGCTCCACCGGCAATTAGAGATGAGCTTTTGATAAACTCCCGACGTGAGGTTGAATTTTCCATGCAAAAAGTAAAAAAGGCGTTAAGGCAAATATGATGATAATAATATCACTTTTTCAGGATCTGATACTCAACGTCCTGCGAGCTCGGAACTAGTGACCGCGCCATTGCCGCTTAATAAAAGAAAACGTTTGCCCGTTACGATTCTACTGTAATATTGTCTAATATTGCGACACACTTGAGAGAAAACACCCTTGTATGCTGTGAGCAATACTAGCCAAAAAAACACTATAGTTAATAAAAAAGACCTTTTAGCATACTTTTTTGTTGCCGGTACCGGGGCACTTGTCCAGTTGCTCACCAGCAGCCTGACCCAGGATTGGTTCGGTCTTACCTTTGATCAGTCCATCAACATTGCCTACCCGGTGTCGCTCATCGTCGGTTTCATATTAACCAAGTTATTTGCATTTAACGTCCGAAACACCAACCAGACACGTCGTGAAATGATAAAGTTTGTGATGGTGGCCATGTTCTCCTGGGGCGTTACCTGGTTTTTTGCGGTCGGGTCATTACATGTAGCCACCAATTGGCTTCATATCCCGGTTTACAGGCTCCAGCTTTCTTCCGCCAAAAAGACGATCAATGTCAATGAAATGGTTTGCTACATCATTGGCCAGGGCTTCAGCTTCATGAGCAACTACATCCTTCACAAAACTTTCACCTTTAAAAGCACCGGGTTTTACGATCGTTTAAAAGCGCTGATTACAGATTAGCGTATGTTTCGGCAATCCTGTCTGCGAAACATCTCCCTAAGCAGCCGAAAGCTACTTATCAGGCTAATATTTCAATAAACAAAGCGATAAGGACGTTATCTAATTAACCGGCCGGGCCATGCAGGCCGGGCCGTATTAGTCGGGCTGCGTTGACCACTCGCTCAGGATGGCTTCGACAACAACAACGACCAACCACACGCTGTACAGCCTGCAATTGAATTCTGAAGACCGATAACTATATTATCATTATGAAAGTTAAAACACTATTTGCAGGAATTCTCGCCGGGGCCGGCCTTGCCTGCTATTTATACAACCGTTCAAGGGCTCACAAAGCACCTCTCGACCCGGTTCACCCGTTCGATCCCGAAAAGTTCATGGGAAAATGGTACGAGTGGGCCAGATTAGACAACTGCTTCGAAAGAAATCTGAACAATACCAGCGCACATTATGCCCTTAACCCCAACGGTACGATCAGGGTGGTGAACAAAGGCTATAACCAGGTAACGCACGAGCACAGAAAAGCAACCGGTACGGCGAAGTTTACCGGTCCGAAAGACATCGGGGCGCTCGAGGTATCTTTCTTCGGGCCATTTTATTCCGACCTTACGGTACTGGCCGTCGACAAGCAATACAAACACGCGCTGTTGGCCGGCCGCAACCTGGATTACCTGTGGATCCTATCCAGGGACACTTCCTTCCCCGACAAATTACTGGACCATTTCCTGGAAATTGCGGTAGAAGCAGGTTATGACGTTGATAAATTGATAAGAATCGATCACGACCACGTCGTAGATCCGGGCGGTTCCTCTGTTGTTTCGAAAGCCATTCAACAGATTTTCGCCCCCCGCGGCTAATTTTTGACTGGACGGAAAGGAGCGCTCCTTTCCGTCCAGTCAAAATGAGAATAGTCTTCTGTGCTACTTATCCTTTACTTTCAACTCAATTTCATCGAGCACTCCTATTATTTTCCGGCATACTTCCGAAATCTGCTCTTCGGTGATAATCAGCGGCGGCGCAATGCGCATGGAATGATCACAAAACAAAAACCAGTCCGTGACGATCCCGACCTCGATGAGGCGGTCAATAATCTGCTTGAGAAGGGGGAATGAATCGAACTCAACGGCCAGCATCAATCCCTTTCCCCGGACCTCCTTTACCAACGGATGCGCCCCTAAATAATCTTTAATCAATTGTCCCTTTCGACCGGCAGCCTCGTGGAGCCGCTCCGATTGAATCACGTCGAAAGCGGCCAAAGCCGCAGCGCAGCTGACCGGGTGCCCCCCAAACGTGGTGATATGCCCCAGGATCGGGTTCTCCATCAATACCGACATCACCGTTTCCGAAGCCATAAAGGCGCCGATGGGCATACCGCCCCCCATTCCTTTGGCGCTCAGCAAAATATCCGGGTAGATTCCGAAATCTTCAAATGCCCAGAACGTACCGCTTCGTCCGAAACCGGTCTGTACCTCGTCCAAAATCAATAGTGTTCCAGTTTCGGTACACCGTTTCCGCACTGCACGCATATAGTCTATATCCGGGACCCGAACGCCTGATTCGCCCCCGATGGGCTCGATCACCAGGCCGGCTGTCCGATGGTCAATTTGTTCGAGATCCTCCACCACCCCATAGCGTATACGCGTCATCCCCGGCAGTAACGGCCGGAAATTCTCCTGGAAAAAGGCCTGTCCTGCCAGGCTCAACGCCCCTTGTGAAGCGCCATGATACGCGTCTTTACACGCTACGAAGCCAAACCTGCCTGTAAACCGCTTCGCCAGTTTCATGGCGCCTTCAACAGCTTCTGTACCGGAATTCGTAAAGTACACACGGTTAATTGGGCCATACGGAGCAGTTTCGGCCAATGGCGAGTCCAGGCTGCCGACCAGGGCCGCTGCCAGCAATACCTGGGGGGCCTGGACGTATTCACCATACACCATCAGGTGAAGGTACCGGTCTACCTGCTCCTTAATGGCTGCTACCACTGCCGGATGCCGGTGCCCGACATTGCTCACGCCGATACCGGAAATGAGGTCGTAGTATTTTTTACCGTTTACATCGTGCATGTAAACGCCTTCGGCGCTATCAATTTCGAGCGCGAGCGGGAAACGCGAAGTCTGTGCAACATGGCTCAGAAACAACTGCCTGTGTGTAATATTGCGCATAAAGGTGGTACTCATATTTCAAAGAAGACGGCACTTCCGCCTACCCATGTAAAATCCTTGTTAAAGCGTACCCCGATCATTTCCCCCCTGCTTAACCGGCTCAGCGCGGTCAGTAAAGTCGGGGCCGGCGCGTCGTCAGGCCACACATACAGCATGCGGATTTCCGCCTTTACCTTGCTTCCGTCCTCAGTCGTTACAACGGGTTCGTAAACCACCTTTCGCTGAAGAATATAATTCTCAGGATCGGGAATGGCCAGAAGTTTTTCGGGCGTAACGTGCAGATCTACACCGGTTCCTGCGAACGAAAACAGCGGTTTGAGCACATAATTGTCCAGGTCTGCCGGAAACTGGCCCATATAGTGACTCAGGAAGCCTGCTTTGGGAAAATAGGGGCCGGAAAGCAGCGGCAGCATGAACTTGCTGATACGGAAAAACCAGTTCGGGTGCCCCACCCAGGTCACGTCTACGTCGTCGGTCAGCCGAAAATCGGTTTCCAGACCGGGGAAATTGTTGAGGTCATCGAAAATCAGCCGGTTGTAAATCCGGCGAATCCGTATTCTCCGTCCGCCGTTTTCATAGAAGAGCGCGCGGCCTTCCCTGATCACTTTGGTAATGCACACCGTTTTTACTCCCCAGTACTTTTCGGTGATGGCAAAGTCAATGCGGGTTTTCTGCTTTTCAGGGAATATTTCAAGCAGCACTACTTCTTCCGGGTCGTCGTCGCCGAGGAGCACTTCGCCGAACCGGCGAATGAAAGCTGCCTCTTCGTTTTCCTGGCCCGTGAACGTAAAAGCCACCCTGTCGGGCAAATCATACCGTTGCCTGTAAAGCCCCGAAAGGTACATCTGGTAACCGAATACGGAAGGAAAACCCTGCAACTCGATCAACTGGGGCTCAAGCTCTCCGGAAGCACTCCTGCAAACAGCAAAGTCAATCGCCAGAAACGAAGTGTGGCGGTTTTCGTTGGGTACGCGCTGGGCTGCCGGAATGGCCCGCTCGGTCGCTTCCCGGAAATCGGGAGCAGCTACTTTAGAGACGATGGCGTCACATGCGGTCTGCAGCTTTTCCCGGAAGGCGCGGTCAATGAAGACGGGGCTTTCCGCAACCCTGAAGTCCAATTCTCCGGGAAAGTCGCGCTCAATGGTTGACAAAAACGACGCATATTTTTCTCGGGAGAAGGCCGCATTGAAGGCCCTGCGGAAGTCAGGATGCATAGTAAACGGATGTTTGTAATTGCCGGGGAGATATTCATGTAAACCTGATCTCCGCTACAAAACCTAAATAACGCTAAACTTCCATCAATTGCGGCAGTACACCCGCCGCTTTTTTGACCGAAAGCAAAAAGTTTGGCAGAATGACGGATTCCGTACGCGCTATTTTTTCCGGGTCCCCGAGGTTTTCCATCATGCTGTGATATTTTTCAATGCCGTAGGCTTTAACGATTTTTTCTTTCCGTTCCGCATTCAGAAAATGACGCCGCATTCCATCCGCGTCGGCTTCGGGGTGGAATTGTGTACCGATAATCTCCCTGGTAAACCGCAGGGCCATTATGGCGCGTTCCAGGTCCACATGCGGTCGGATTTTTTCGAGGCAAAGAATAGCTGCACCCATTTTTTCCATCGCAACCCGATTGGGCTGGGTTACCTGGAAATCGCGTGAATCGACCACCCAGAAAGGATCCGGAAGCCCGTCAAACAAAGGTTCGTTTTGCGCCATCCTGGTTTTATGAACCGGGAAAGTGCCGAATGAGGTGGAGCGGCGGTTCCCTACCAGGCCCATTTTCCAGTGAATGCAGGCGAGCTGAAACGAATGACAGATCAGGAACAGCGGTTTTTTTACTTTATTCTGCCTGTTGCCGTTAAAACGTACCAGCTGGTCGAGAAAATTAAAAAATTTGCGTTCCCAGGGCTCACCCACCGGGTGCGGGCTTCCTGGGCCGCCGGAAGAAATATAACCATCAAAGGCAAGATCAGGGAGCTCTGTCTTTTGCCTTACATCAAAAACCGTATAAGTAACCGGAAGCTCCTGGGCGAGATCAAAAGCTTCGATCGCCTTCCTGATACAACGCATCCCCTCGTTCTGAACGCCGTTGTTCATATCCAGAATGGCTATTTTAAGTACACTTCCCATAACACTTCCTTCTAACCTGACGCAGGTTGCTTTGTTGATGAATGTACAAATTTAAGAAATTACCAACAAACTATGATCAAATAATGAACCCCTTGAGGCCGGAACGCCTTCCTTCCGGCGTCAGCTTTTTTGCGAACGGAGATTCAGTACCTGGCGAACAAATGCGTACTTTTACCCGCTTTTTATTCACCTTAATACATCATTTCATGCGTAACGAACGTCAGCTTATCAGCTCCGGCTCCCCCTTTGAACAAGAAATAGGATATTCACGTGCCGTAGTGGACGGCGACTGGGTGTTTGTATCCGGTACTACCGGGTATGACTACAGCACCATGACCATCTCCGACGATATAGCCGAACAAACGGAACAGTGCCTTCTCAACATCAGTAAAGTTTTGGAAGAAGCCGGATCGGGACTCGCAGATATCGTACGCGTACTCTATATCGTAAAAGACGCCGCGGAGTTTAAGAACTGCTGGCCGGCACTCAAAAAATACCTCGGTGACGTAAGGCCTGCCGCAACGATGATCGCCGCCGGCCTCGCCGATGAGAAAATGAAGATAGAAATCCAGGTTACTGCGCGCAAGGCATAAACCGGGGTCTCTGTATTAAGAAAAAGGGGGTGTGCGCTGCACACCCCCTTTTTCTTAACCAATATATATCAGGCCAGCTTCGCAGCATTCCGGCCTTTTACCCAAAAATACAGGATGGTGAAAGCCACAATCAGTATAAGCGGGAAAGTAATCATAGTAGACAAAGTTGCCTGTCCGGCCGCCAGTTCGAGTTCGTCGCCGGTCAATCCTTTTGCAGCTGCTTCGGAACGTGCGGAATCGATCCAGCTACCGATGATCGGCTGGAACATAGAGCTGGAAAACATGCCGATACCCCCTACTACCGACATCCCGAGCGCACCTGATGCCGGCACTTTTTCTGCAACAAAACCGAGCATATTCGGCCAGAAATAGGCGATACCGCAAGCGTATACGAACGCGGCACCATAGGCCACACCGCCAGTTACCCGGCTCAAAAGAAACAACCCGATAGCAGTCAGAATTGCAGACCCCAGCAGTACGCCCGTCTGATCGAAACGCGCTACGACAGGTCCGGCAAAATAGCGGGCCACGGCCATGGTGCCTGTGGTAATCGCGAGAAGCAGCATGGGGTCAGCGCCGGATTTACTGAGAATCAGACCTACCCATTGTTGCGGTCCGAACTCGGAAATAGCGGTCAGCGCCATAAATACAAAGATGTAGAGGAACAACGGAGAAAGCATCGCTTTCAAGTTTTCCGATACCGAGGCAGCCTTCTCAACTTTAGGTTTCGGAAACTCCTGTCCCCAGAAGAGGAAAGCATAGATCAGCGTCGGAATCATAATCACCCAGATCTGTGCCTGCCATCCGGCTCCGCCTTCTGTCATAAATTTAGAAATAAGCGCTCCTATCACGATACCACCCGGGAACCACATGTGGAACTTATTCAACATTTCGCTCATTTTGACGCCTTCGTAAGAGTCGGCAATCATCGGGTTACAGGCTGCTTCGGTACAACCGTTACCCAGCCCGATAAGCAGGGTGGAAATGAGCAGAAGGGTATAGTTACCACCAGAGTAAATCGTCAGCAGGATACCCACTGCGTGAGCAAAAAGCGCAAACTGCATGATCTTCTTGCCGCCTACGGTATTGTAAATCAAACCGCCGACGATCATCGAAATGGGGAAACCCAAAAACCACATGGAGTTAATGGTACCCAGTTGTTCGGCGGAGAATCCGTACTCCGTCCCGAGTTGACTGAGGATACCGGCCCGTATACTGAAAGAAAGGGCGGTGGTAATGAGCGCAAAACAGCTTGCATTAAATAAGCGGGTCGCATTAATTGATTGAGCCATATGATTTTTTTTAGGTTTAAGTAATCATTCTAACGATCTGTATCACGCGGGGTTGAATGCGAGGAGGCACTTCCTTAGAAACAATATCTAAAAAAGAGACAGGCAGGATTTCTACTACTTTTTTTTGACGCCCGCCTTCTTTTTTTCAATTTGCATACCACAGAAGTAGTAAAAAGGGCTATTTTGCCGCTTTGCATAGAACCAGGTCAGATCATTACTAACGATTAAAAATAGCGTACCAAATGTCCCGAAAACTGAGAATGGGAATGGTTGGGGGGAGCCTCGAGGCTTTTATTGGTGGAGTCCACCGGATTGCAGCGGCCATCGACGGCCAGATTGAACTCACAGCCGGAGCGTTCAGCTCTAATCCCGAAAAATCAAAGGCGACCGGGAAGGCACTTTTCCTCCCCGATGACCGCGTATATGCCTCTTTCGAGGAAATGATTGCTACTGAAAAATCGCGGCCCGCTGAAGAAAGAATTGATTTCATAAGCATTGTCACTCCTAACCACCTGCACTACGCGCCGGCGAAAATGGCGCTTGAGAACGGGTTCCACGTCATCTGCGATAAGCCCATGACCATTAACCTCGAACAGGCCGAATCGCTTCAGAAGCTGGTAGAGGAGACCGGGCTCATTTTTGCGCTTACTCACAATTACACCGGATACCCGATGGTGAAGCAGGCAAAAGCGATGATCGCCAACGGGGAGATCGGGACCTTGCGGAAAATTATCGTGGAATACCCGCAGGGCTGGTTATCCTCTAAACTTGAGGGAACCGGGAACAAACAAGCCTCCTGGCGTACCAATCCCGATCAATCCGGGGCCGGTGGAGGCCTCGGGGATATCGGAACACATGCCGAAAACCTGGCCGAATATGTTACTGGAAGCAGAATCAAAGAACTCTGCGCCGACCTGAGCATTTTTGTTGACGGCCGGCCGCTGGATGACGACGGCAATATCCTGATCCGGTTCGACAATGGTGCAAAAGGAATCCTGCAATACAGCCAGGTAGCCAACGGAGAGGAAAACAGCCTTTCCATCAGGGTTTACGGAGAGACGGGCGGCCTGGAATGGCGCCAGATGGAACCCAACAGCCTGGTGCATAAAACCAACAGCGGATACCGGGTACTCCGGACCAACTGGGGGCAGCTTTATCCCGCCGCTACGGCCCATGCCCGGATTCCTGCGGGGCACCCGGAGGGATTCCTGGAGGCATTCGCAAATGTTTACCGCAACTTTGCTTTCGCGATCAGGGCGCACCAGGAAGGAAAGCCCCAGGACCCTTTATATGATTTCCCGACTGTCAAAGATGGAGTAAGAGGCCTCCGCTTTATAGACGCCGCTATCCAATCGGGAAAAACAGATACGAAATGGACAAAAATATAAAATGCCTATTCAGGCTTGGGTTAGTCCTGGAGAAAAAAAACACCGTAATAGAAATAAAGCAGTAAGATCATCCATTCAAATAGTCTGTTATGAACAAAATTAAGGTCGGTGTAGTAGGTACGGGATTTATCGGCCCCGCGCATATCGAGGCGCTAAGACGGCTACCCAACGTAGAAGTAGTTGCCCTCTGTGAGGTAACTGCAGAGCTGGCAAAAGAAAAAGCCGAGGCTCTGGGAATCCCCCGCCACTACACCTTTGACGAACTGATTGCCCAGGACGATATCCAGGCTGTCCATATTTGCACGCCTAACTTTCTGCATTACAGTCAGTCAAAAGCCGCCTTGTTAGCCGGTAAACACGTGATCTGCGAAAAGCCGCTGGCCAAAGACCTGAAAGAGGCAGAGGAGCTCGTGGAACTGGCCAGCCAAACCGGCCTCGTTAACGCCGTGCATTTCAACCTCCGCTACTATCCGCTTGTACGGCACATGAAGGCTGCAAGGGAAAATGGCGACCTGGGAGAAATTTACTCCGTCATCGGGTCGTACCTGCAGGATTGGCTTTTTTATCAAACGGACTACAACTGGCGGCTCGAGCCGGATAAATCCGGGGATTCCCGGGCGATTGCCGATATCGGCTCTCACCTGATGGACATCATCGAGTACATTACCGGCCTTAAAACTACCGCGGTACTTTCTGATTTCAACACCGTTCACAAAACGCGCAAGAAACCGCTGAAACCCGTCGAAACCTATTCGGGCAAAATGCTAACCCCCGAAGATTATGCAGACGTCCCCATTAACACCGAAGACCACGCCAACGTCCTGTTGCGTTTCGACAATGGTAACAAAGGCGTAATAACCGTTTCACAAGTATCGGCAGGGAGGAAAAACCGCATGGCGTTTGAGATTTCCGGCGCCAATAAGACATTCAGCTTTAATTCGGAGTCACCCAACGAGGTATGGGTCGGGTACAGGGATAAAGCCAACGAGGTACTCCTTCGCGATCCTTCACTGGTTGACCCGGGCGCCCGCTCGCTGATCACCTTCCCCGGTGGGCATAATGAAGGCTTCCCTGATACCTCCAAGCAGATGTTTAAGGAAGTGTATGCAGCGATTGAAGCCGGTAAACAGCCTGAAAACCCTACTTTCCCAACCTTTGCAGACGGTTACAGAGAACTGTTGATCTGTGAAAGGATACTGGAAAGCAACCGCAAGCAAGCCTGGGTTGAAATCTGACCTATAAACCCCTTTCCAAGTAATAATCCATTCTGTAACAACACATTTTTAGTATGAAAACCATCAAAGGACCGGCGATTTTCCTGGCACAATTCCTTGGAGACGAAGCTCCGTTCAACACCCTGGACGGTATCGCCCGTTATATGGCTGACCTGGGCTACAAAGGCCTTCAGCTCCCCACCTGGGATCCGCGTGTAATTGATATCAAGCAGGCGGCCGAATCCCAAACCTACGCCGATGAACTCAAAGGCAAGCTCAAAGACTATGGTCTGGAAATTACCGAGCTGGCTTCCCATATCATCGGTCAACTGGTGGCTTCGCACCCGGTTTATGACGATCTGTTTGATGGCTTTGCTGTCCCGGAAGTCAGGAAGAACCCGAAAGCGCGCCAGGAATGGGCCGTTAACCACCTGAAACTGGTAGCAAAAGCCAGCAAAAATCTTGGATTATCGACGAGCGCAACTTTTTCTGGCGCGCTTGCCTGGCCTTTTCTTTACCCATGGCCGCAGCGCCCCTCAGGTTTGGTAGAAACCGCATTTAAAGAGCTGGCAAACCGCTGGAAGCCCATCCTGGATGTGTATGACGAGAACGGCGTGGACGTCGCGTACGAATTACACCCCGGCGAAGACCTTTTCGACGGAACTTCTTTTGAACGTTTCGTAGACAACCTGGGCGGCCATACCAGAGCCAATATTAATTACGATCCGAGCCATTTCGTACTTCAGCAACTCGATTATCTCCAGTTCATTGACCTTTACCACGACCGGATCAAAGCTTTTCACGTAAAAGACGCTGAATTCAATCCTTCCGGTCGCCAGGGGGTATACTCCGGTTTTGCAGGCTGGGCTGATCGTGCCGGCCGCTTCCGCTCACTCGGCGACGGCCAGGTCGATTTCATTGGTATTTTCTCAAAGCTGTCACAATATGGTTACGGCAGCTGGGCGGTGCTGGAATGGGAGTGCTGCATCAAATCCCCGGAGCAGGGTGCTGCGGAGGGGGCGCCGTTCATTGCCAACCATATCATCGAAGTCACCCAGAAAGCATTTGATGATTTTGCCGGCACTGCGGCCGACGAAACATTCAATCGTAAAGTACTCGGGATCTGACGGATGACAGGTCCTTTTCTTGAACAGCTCGCCTTTCGTGAGCTGTTTTTTTTTATTAACCACAAAGAACACCTAGGACACAAAGCATAAGTCTCTGTGCTCTCCGTGCCCTCGGTGGTTAATAAAACCTACACGAGCTGTTCTTTTTGTAAACCACAAAGAGCACCGAGGACACAAAGCAGAAGCCTCTGTGCTCCCCGTGCCCTCGGTGGTTAATAAAACCTACGCGAGCTGTTTTTTTTATTAACCACAAAGGTATTATGTTTGAAAGGGGCTAATATAAAGAAGCATAAGCTGATATTCTTTTAGAGTA